>NZ_JCAMOR010000016.1:0-142112 GCF_059512385.1 Bradyrhizobium sp. Crot121
TGTGGTCCTACCCCCGTGCTTTTTGTTGCACGGGACCCATGGGTGCAACCAGCACCCGGCTTTCCCTGCGCCCTCTGTTCAATGAGGGTGGAACGAGACGCAAAGCTCGGACGCAACGCGCCGCGAGAATGCGGATTCACATCCTCTCCCTCACACTCCGTCGTCATGCCCGCCAACGGGTCGGCGCGTACGCGCCGCCCGATGACAGGCTCCGGCGGGCATCCAGTATCCCGCGGCCTCTGATTCAATCTCTGACGCCTCTGGAATACTGGATCGTCCGCCTTCGCGGACGATGACAACGGAGAGCTGTTTGAAAATTGAATCAGAATCGTAGGATGGGTAGAGCGAAGCGAAACCCATTCGCGCGGCTTGCTCCATCGCGATGGGTTTCGCTTCGCTCCACCCATCCTACGAAGCTGCTGTTTGCGTCGAACCTTACGCCACCGCGCGGATGATCTTGCCGACCTTGTCGACGATCTCGCCGATCTGGTCCTCGCTGACGATCAAGGGCGGCGTCAGGCACAGCGAGTCGCCTGCGATCCGCAGCATCAGGTCGTTGTCGTGGAAGGCGCTGTTGAGTGCGGCGAAGCCGCGCTTGCCGGGGCCATCCGCGATCGGGGCGAGATCGATGCCGGCGGTGAGGCCGACGGTGCGGATATCGACCACGTTCGGCTGGTCGCGCAGCGACATCACGGCGTCGGCGAATTTCGGCTCGAGCTTGCTTGCGCGTTCGAACAGCTTCTCCTCGCGATAGATGTCGAGCGTCGCAAGGCCGGCGGCGCAGGCCAGCGGATGGGCCGAATAGGTGTAGCCATGGGTCAGCTCGACCACATGCTCAGGGCCATTCATGAAGGCGTCGTGGATGGCGCCGCGCACGATCACGCCGCCCATTGGAGCCGCGCCATTGGTGATGCCCTTGGCGAAGGTGATCATGTCGGGCGTCACGCCATAGCGCTCCGCAGCGAAGGCAAAGCCGAGCCGGCCATAGCCGGTGATGACCTCGTCGAAGATCAGGAGAATGCCATGTTTCTCGGTGATCTCGCGCAGCCGCTTCAGATAGCCCTTCGGCGCCGGCAGCACGCCGGTCGAGCCGGCCATCGGCTCGACGATCACGGCGGCAATCGTGTTGGCGCCGTGCAGGTTGACGAGGCGCTCCAGCTCATCGGCGAAATGCACGCCATAGTCCGGCTCGCCCTTGGTGAAGGCCTGCTTCTCGCGGTCATAGGTCGCCGGCAGATGATCGACGCCGGTGAGCAGCGAGCCGAACAGCTTGCGGTTGCCGACGATGCCGCCGACGGAGGTGCCGCCGAAGCCGACGCCGTGATAGCCGCGTTCGCGGCCGATCAGGCGGATGCGGCTGCCCTGGCCGCTGATCTGGTGATAGGCCAGCGCGATCTTCAGCGCGGTGTCGGCCGCTTCCGAGCCCGAATTGCAGAAGAACACGTTGTCGAGTCCTTCGGGCGCGAGGTCGGCGATGCGGCTGGCAAGCTCGAAGGCTTGCGGGATGCCGAACTGGAACGGTGGCGCGTAGTCCATCGCCGCGGCCTGCTTGGTGATTGCTTCGGCAATCTGGGTGCGGCCATGGCCGGCATTGCAGCACCACATGCCGGCGGCTGCGTCGATGATCTGGCGGCCGTCGACGGTGAAATAGTGCATATCCTTGGAGCCGGCGAGCAGCCGCGGCTGCTTCTTGAAGGCGCGGTTGGCGGTGAACGGCATCCAATGCGCGGCGAGGTCATTGGGAACGTTGACGGCGGCGGGGCGGGGGCTCTTGTCCAGCATGGGGGCCTCGTTGATGGCGGTGAGCTGATTTGCCTTGAAAGTATCAGCTTCGCTGGGCGAGGTGAACGGCGCGAGCTGCGATATTTCCGCCGCGTTGCACTGCGTCACGCGGCGTCATCGCGCGAAGCGGACACTCGTTGCGAAGAAAAGCGTCAAACCGACGAGAGATCGGATGCACTGATCCAGAACACTTCGCCTTCGGAATCCTCGGTATCGAGCCAGAGCAGCGGCAATTGCGGATAGGCGGCTTCCAGGACCTCGCGCCCGCGGCCGATCTCGCAGAGCAGCCCACCTTCCGGAGTCAGATGCTGCGGCGCCTCGTCGAGGATGCGCCTGACAATGTCGAGCCCGTCGGCGCCGCCGTCGAAGGCGAGTTTTGGCTCGGCGCGGCATTCGCGCGGCAGCGAGGCCATGCCGAGCACATCGACATAGGGCGGATTGGAGATGATGAGATCGTAGCGCCTGCCCACGAGCGGTTTGAACAGGTCGCCCTGGTGCAGCGTCAGCCGATCCTCGAGTCCATAATCCCGGACGTTGCGCGCGGCGACCGCCAGCGCGTCCTTGGAGATATCGACGGCGTCGATATCGGCATTCGGGAAGCTTTGGCTGGCGAGGACCGCAAGGCATCCGGAGCCGGTGCAGAGGTCGAGCACGGTCACGACGGACAAGGGATCGTCGATCAGCGAGCCGCCTTCCTCATCGCCGGCGAAATGCGAATCCAGCAGCTCGCCGATGAAGGAGCGCGGCACGATGGTGCGCTCGTCGACATAGAAGGGAAGGCCGCGCATGTAGATCTTGTTGACGAGATAGGCGGCCGGCTTCCGCGTCGCGATGCGGCGCTCGATCAGATCGAGGATCCGCTTGCCCTCATGCGCGGTGACGCGTGCGCCGGCGAACTGGTCGAACTGATCGGGATGCAGGTGCAGGGTTTCGCAGACCAGGAAAGCAGCCTCGGCCACCGGATCGGTGGTGCCGTGCGCGAACACGAGCTTTGACTCGGTGAAGCGGCTCACCGCATAGCGGACGAAATCGAGCAGGGTCTTGAGCTCGCGCGCGGCAACCTTGGGGGACTTCGCTGCAGATCGGCCGCGCTTGGCGGCCGGCGTGGGACGCTTGGCCATCAGGATTTGGTCCAGCGCGCGGCTGCCGCGTCATCATGGTCGCGCGCCTCGATCCAGCTCGATCCCCGCGCGCTTTCCTCGCGCTTCCAGAACGGCGCGCTAGTCTTGAGGTAGTCCATCAGGAATTCGGCGGCCTGGAACGCGGCCTGCCGGTGCTGCGACGCCGTTACCACCAGCACGATGTTCTCGCCCGGCGTGATGCGACCGACGCGGTGAATGACGGTAAGACCGGACAGCGGCCAGCGCGACATGGCTTCTTCCGCGTGACGCCTGATCTCGGCTTCCGCCATGCCGGGATAGTGCTCCAGCGTCAGCGCCGCGATCGGCTCGCCGTTCTCGCTGCCGCGGCAGATGCCACTGAAGCTGACAACGGCGCCGATATCGGTGCGGCCCTTGCCGAGCGCGGCAATCTCCTGCGCGATGTCGAAATCGGCGTCCTGGATGCGGATGGTCGCAATCGCGGTCATGCTGTGGCTCAGCCGCCTGTCATCGGCGGAAAGAACGCGATCTCGCGCGCGCCCGATATCGCGGCGTCCTGCTGGACATGGGCGTGGTCGATCGCGGCGCGGATCACCTTCGGCTTCTCGAAGGCATAGGCGGAGGCCTCGTCGCGCCCGGCAAGCCAATCGATCAGCTCGCCAATGGTGCGGATATCGGCCGGCGGCTCGATGGTCTCCTCGGCCCTGCCGATGCGCTCGCGGACCCAGGCGAAATATTTCACCTTCATCCTTCATCCTCCTTGATGAGATGATGGATGCCGGCGCGGAAATAATCGTAGCCGGTGTAGATCGTGACGATCGCGGAGATCCACAGCAGCGCCAACCCGATCAACGTCACTACCGGGACCATCTGATCGCCGGCCTCGCCCGCCAGCAGGAAGCCGATCGCGACGAGCTGCACCGTGGTCTTCCATTTGGCGAGCTTGGTCACGGGAACGCTGACGCGCAGGCCGGCGAGGTATTCGCGCAGGCCCGACACCAGGATCTCGCGGCAGAGGATCACGATCGCCGCCCACAGCGTCCAGCCGTGGATGATGCCGTCCGCGGCCAGCATCAGCAGGCAGGAGGCAACCAGGAGCTTGTCGGCGATCGGGTCCAGCATCCGGCCGAACGCCGACTGCTGGTTCCAGATCCGGGCATAATAGCCGTCGAGGTAATCGGTGATCCCGGCGGCAATAAAGATCGCGACCGCCACCCAGCGCAGCCAGAGCGGGCCGTCCATGATCGCCTGCACATAGATGCAGCCGACCACCACCGGGATGGCGGCGATGCGGGCGTAGGTCAGGATATTCGGGAGGGACAGGGTCTTGGGCTGCCCCCTTGTGGTCGCCATGTTCATCCGTCTTACCAATACCGCTGAAGCGTCGAGGTCAACCGTGCGCGCATAAGATGGTCCGCTGCAGGCGACGCCTTGATGACTCCATCTCTCTAGCCCCCCGGCTGGGAGTGGAAAAACTCGAAGATCTTCCGCGCACTCTCCGCGCTGACACCGGGAACCTTGCCAAGGTCGGCGATCGAGGCGCGCTCGATCTCCTTCAGCGTTCCGAAATGATGCAGCAGCGCGCGCTTGCGCGAGGGGCCGATACCGGGAATTTCCTGTAAGCCGGCCTCACGGATGTCCTTCTTGCGCAGCTTGCGGTGCGAGCCGATCACGAACCGGTGCGCCTCGTCGCGCAGCCGCTGGATGAAATACAGCACGGGATCGCGCGGCTCCAGCTTGATGGCCTCGCGATCGGGCATGAACAGCGTTTCGCGGCCGGCGTCGCGGTCCGGCCCCTTGGCCACCGCCATCAGCGATACCTGGGTCAGCCCGAACTGGTCGAAAATCTCCTTCACCGCGTTCAACTGCCCACGGCCGCCGTCGATGATGACGAGGTCCGGCCATTGCGGGAAGGAATCGTCGTCAGCCTTGACCTTGGCCTCCTCGCCCTCGGCGGGCTTCAGCAGCCGCTTGAAGCGCCGTTCCAGCACCTCGCGCATCATCGCGTAGTCGTCGCCAGGCGTAAGCCCTTCCGACTTGATGTTGAACTTGCGGTACTGGTTCTTCATGAACCCGTCGGGACCCGCCACGATCATGGCGCCGACCGCGTTGGTGCCCTGGATGTGGCTGTTGTCGTAGACCTCGATGCGCTTCGGCGCCTGGGGCAGGCCGAGCGTCGTGGCCATGCCTTCGAGCAGCCGGCCTTGGGTCGCGGTGTCCGCGAGCTTGCGGCCGAGCGCCTCGCGGGCATTGGTCAGCGCATGGGTGACCAGCTCTTTCTTCTCGCCGCGCTTGGGAACTGAAACCTCCACCTTGCGACCCGCCTTGACCGACAGCGCGTCGGCGAGCAGCTCGGCGTCCTCGACCTCGTGCGAGAGCAAAATGAGCTTCGGCGGCGGCTTGTCGTCGTAGAACTGCGCGAGGAAGGAGGAGAGCACCTCCTCCGGCGTGAACGATTTTTCCGCGCGCGGGAAATAGGCGCGGTTGCCCCAATTCTGGCCGGTGCGGAAGAAGAATACCTCGACGCAGGAATAGCCGCCCTCCTGATGGATGGCGAACACGTCGGCTTCCTCCACCGTGCGCGGGTTAATGCCCTGCTGCGACTGGATCGCCGACAGCGCGGCGAGGCGATCGCGGTAGAGCGCGGCGGTCTCGAATTCGAGCTCGGCGGAAGCCTTCTCCATTTCGCCGGCAAGCTCCTGCTTCACCGCATGGCTGCGGCCCGACAGAAACTCGGTCGCCTCGCGCACCAATTCGCCATAGCCGGGGAAATCGATCTCGCCGGTGCAAGGACCGGAGCAGCGGCGGATCTGGTAGAGCAGGCAGGGGCGGGTGCGGCTCTCGAAGAAGCCGTCGGTGCAGGAGCGGATCAGGAACGCGCGCTGCAGCGCCGTGATGGTGCGGTTGACGGCGCCAGCGGAGGCGAACGGGCCGAAATAGCGCCCGGGCCGCGTCTGCGCGCCGCGATGCTTGAGGATCTGCGGCGCCCAATGGTCGCCCGTGATCAGGATGTAGGGAAACGATTTGTCGTCGCGTAGCTGCACGTTGAAGCGCGGCCGGAGCTGCTTGATGAGGTTGGCCTCGAGCAGCAGCGCCTCGGTCTCGGTGGTGGTCGAGACGATCTCGACATTCACCGTCGCCGCGATCATGCGCAGAATGCGCGCCGGCAGCGGCGCGTTGGGCCGGGCATAGGACGAAAGCCGTTTGCGGACGTTCTTCGCTTTGCCGACATACAGCACGTCGTTGGCCGCGTTGAGCATGCGGTAGACGCCCGGCGAGGTCGGGGCGAGCCGCACCGCATTCTCGATCGCGGCATGGCCGACCGCGAGCGTACCTTCGGCGACGGCCTCCGCCGGTTCCTCGGGAACCTCGGGCAGCCGCGCGTCCTCGTCCTCCTCCGCGGCCGACGTCGCCGGATCGACGTCGCCGGTGACGAGCGCGAGGTCCTGCGGCGGCAAGTCTGGGTTTCCGCCGTGGCGCGCTCCTTTGGGCACGGACGCCTTCGGATGGTCGGTAGAATCGTGATCCATGGGCCTAAACTAGGCGCTGCCGGCCGCCATCGCCAGCATCGGGCTCCGAGTGGAAAGCCTTGCGCCGGTAACGCTTCATTAAGATTGATGAGGGGGCGGTAACCGCCCTTAACAAGGCTTTAACTTAAAACTTTCGATAAATCTTCCCGAAAAACCAGTGAATTCCGTAACCACGCCGGCCTTCGCAACCGGCAGGTCGCGGCTGTTGCGTTCTGGAGTGGTTGCGATGAAGCGGTTTGTCGTCTTGCGCCTGCTGGCGCTGTTGGTCGGGGGATGGACGACGTCGTCAGCAGCGGCCGATTATCGCGGGCCCTATACCGTCAACCAGCCGCTCAACGCCATGAGCTGGGCAGGGCCCTATCTCGGCGGCAATTTCGGCTATGCCTGGGGCGGCGTAAACAACAACCCGACCAAGCCGTCGGGTTTCGCGGGCGGCGCGCAGATCGGCTACAACTGGACCAACGGCCCGTGGGTGTTCGGCGCCGAAGGCGACATCCAGGCCACCGGCGCGGAAGAAACCTTTGCGCCGTGGAAGTTCTCGAATCCCTGGTTCGGCACCATCCGCGGCCGCGGCGGCTACGCATTCCAGAACGTGCTCTTCTACGCCACCGCCGGCCTGGCGTTCGGCGAACTGCGGGCCGAGACTTTCGGCCTGTCGGAGTCCCAGACCAATGTCGGCTGGACCGCCGGCCTTGGCGCCGAGATGGCCTTTGCACCGAACTGGAGCGCCAAGCTCGAATATCTCTATGTCGATCTCGCCAGCAGCAACTTCATCATCACGGGCGCGTCGAACGGCTACCATTTCGGCGTCATCCGTGCCGGCGTGAACTATCACTTCTAGAGTTTTCGGTTCTGATTGAATCAGAACCGAAGCTCTAGATTCTAGTTGTGACGCGTTTTCTTCACGCGAACCGGTGTCCACTTCGCTCGAAAACGCTCTAACCAATCACTTCGAAGAATAAGAAAACGATCGACGACAACCTTCCGGCCGTCGCAGGCGGCCGGAATTTTTTTATGCCGAGCTGACGCGCGAGATCGCGCACATGCCTGTGCGAGCGGGGCGCCGCCCGGCAAATCGTTACCCGAGACTTCAGTCCGCTTCAGCGTGAGCGCAAGGGCTCACGATGAAATCACCAGATTGACCGCCTTGGGGCCTTTGCCCTTCTTGTCTGGTTCGACGTCGAACGTAATACGCTGTCCTTCGGTCAAATCCTTTAGTCCTGCGCGTTCGACTGCGGTGATGTGAACGAACACATCGCGACCGCCGTCGTCAGGCTTGATGAAGCCGTAGCCGCGCTCTCCATTGAAGAATTTGACTGTCCCAGTCATGGCCATCGGGAAACTCCTCCCCCGCATTGCACAGCCGCTACGCGCAACTCACGTAGCGGGTGACCGGACATTCGCTGCCGGAAGCTTGGCCACCTCAGCGGACCTGTGTCACGCCACCGACCCGCCTGGATTTTTCTTCGGCCTCGTCACTCCGCCGCAACCATTCGCGGAAGCGGAACGTAAAGCCAGTCCTAACGTGACAAGCATAATACGGTTCCGGGCAAGTTGCCTATGGTCGAGTGGGAGTTTTCAGCAACGGCGTTGGTTAAGGTTTGGGCGTCTCCAGCCTGAATCGGCCGGCGCCGCCTTGGCCCAAGGGCTTTTCCAACTCGGGCAGGATCATTCTGAGTTCACCGGCAAGCGTCCAGGGCGGATTGACGATCAAGAGCCCGGTCGAGACCAGTCCGCTCTCGGCTTCGCGAGGCGCGACGCTGAATTCGAGTCGCAGGCATTTGCCGGCCGGCTTGCTGTTGCCTGTCTCGAAAGCGACATGCCGTGCGAGATCGTCGGTCACGCGACGGCTTTTGACCGGATACCACAGCAGATAGCTGCCGGTCGGCCATTTGGCGAACGCCTCCGAAAAGCCTTGCGCCAGCCGCTCGAACTCGTCCTTGGCTTCAAAGGGCGGGTCGATCAGGACCAGGCCGCGCCTTTCTTTCGGCGGGACGAAGGCCGGCAGCGCGGTCCAGCCATCGAGGTCGACCACCCGCGCCTGGGCGTCGCGGCGCAGCGCGTCGATCAGGCGTTTGCGCGCCTCCGGCTCGAGCTCGCAAGCGGTGAGGCGATCCTGGGGCCGGAGCAGCGCCCGTGCGATCAAGGGCGAGCCCGGGTAGGCCTTCAGTTCGCCCGGCGGGCTGAAGGCTCTCACAATGTCGAGATAAGGCAGTACCAGCGGCAGCGCTTCGTTGGAGAATCGCGCCTGCATCACGCGCGCGATTCCGGTCAGCCATTCGCCGCCGCGCCGTGCCTCGTCGGAGGTGAGATCATAGAGGCCGGCGCCGGCATGGGTGTCGATGAGGCGGAGCGCCGCCGGCTTTTCCTGCAGATAGAGCAGGATTCGCACCAGCACGATGTGCTTGATGACGTCGGCAAAGCCGCCGGCGTGAAAGGCGTGACGGTAGTTCATGAGATATCTGCTGGTCTGTACACCGCACTTCTACTCGTCATGGCCGGGCTTGTCCCGGCCATCCACACGGTCGCCGCTGTCAAGAAGAGCGTGGATGCCCGGGTCAAGCCCCGGGCATGACGATGGAGAGACTGTCTAGCCGCCCCGGATCGGCGGCATCACCACCTGGTCTCGGCGGCAGGCGCGGCGATCGGTTTCCTCGCAGGCACGGAACTGCATGTCCTTGCTCATGCAGATCCTGACCTCGCTGAGTCGCTTGCTGTCGCAGGTCACCGAGATTGCCGAGCTGCTGAGGCCCGGATTGGCCTTGATGAAGGCTTCCTCGATTTCGCCGGGTGCGACCGTCTTCGGCTCCGACAATTGCAGGAATTCCTCAGGGATCTTTACCGCGGCGCGGGCCTTGCGGATGCTCTCGAAATAAGCGCGTGCGGGGAGGCCCGAGCAGGTGCCGTGCTTGTCCCATTCGTTGTAGATCAGCCCGGGCGCCGGCATCAGGTCGAGCATCGAGCTCATGACATTGCGGGCAAGGCGTGGCGCCGGCCGCTGGCAATATTCCGGAAAGCCGCGCTCATATTGCGGCCAGAGCCCATGCACCACGAAGGAGTAGGGGCGTCCGCCGCATTGGACCTGCGCCCGCCGGCCATCGCCGCGCTCGGAGGCGGCTTCGCAGAACGACGGCGACCAAGACAGCGCAAGCACGTAGAAATCGAACTCGCCCGGCGCGTTTTGTCGGCGGTCCTGGGCGCTGACCGGGCCAATCGCGGCAAAAAAGGCAAGGACGGAAATCAGCAGGCGGGAAACCAAGGCCAATCGAAACATCAAGCACCCCTCACACTCGACCGCGGGCGAGCCTAGCAGGGAGATGGAACATTTCAAGAACAAAGTGTGATGCGACGCATTGCTCGATAACAAGCATCGCCACACCAGCCCTAAGGATCAGGGCCGGGCCGACTTGCAGGCGGGATTATAGGCCCAGTTGCGGTCCAGTCCGACCACGCACCATTCGACGCCCTGGCCGATGCTGGCAAATCCGCCATCCTCGATGATCGAGAAATGCACGGTGCGCACCTTGCCGTCGCTCAACACCGCGTCGCCCGAGCAGTAGCGGCGCGGGATGTTGTCGGACTGCCAGGGACGGAAGGCAGTCTCGTGGATGCGCGAATAGCCGGTGATCACCAGCGGGGAATTCCAGAACTGGTTCTCTTTTTCCTGGAACTGAGACGCGATGGTCTGCAGCGCTGCCTCGCAGGGCGCCACCCGTCCTTCGTACTTCGGTCCGGACAGCCAGAAATTCAGCTCGAGCGGATTGGCGGCGTGGGCAGTCTGGGCGGACGCCAACAGGCCAACCAGCAGGCCGAATGCGGCGCAGAGGCCAGTTTTGGTCGAGGAACGAACAGAGTTGCGCATGAGAATCCGCCGGACAATCCAATGCGCCGGACGGTGCCGCGAAGGCCGGGCGAGGTCAAGTGCAACGCGGCAACACTGGCGGAGAACTCCGCAAATCTCCGGCCCACGATTCTTTTCACGGTCGCCCGCGCACTTTATGGTGCGGCCCGAGGATTTGAGGAGAGTCTGCAGATGCGAAAAATTCTGGCCGCTGGCATGGTTGCCGCAAGCGCAATGCTGGCCGTTGTACCGGCCAAGGCCGACTGGGTGCCCCCGTTCAAGGGCAACGATACCGGCGGCATCATTGCCTATTCGCTGGCCCAGCAGGCGGACGCCCGCCAGCTCGCGGTCGATCACTGCGCTTCCTACGGCAAGGTGGTGAAATTCCTCGCGGTGCAGCCCTATGAGGGTGGCTACGTCTCCTTCTCCTGCCGCTGGGTGCCTTGGGGCGCCGCCGAGCGGCCGCTGCGCACGCTTTATTGATCGGCACCGGTACCGGCATCGCCGCATGACGCGATATTTCGTTCTGCTCGGATCGGCCATCGGCCTGGCTGCGCTGCTGCCCGGGGCGGCCGGCGCCGTCGATCTGCCGGTCCGCAAGGCGGGCCTGTGGGAGATGAAGATCGCGCGCACGGGCTCGACCACGCCCGAAATGACGATGCAGCATTGCACCGACGAGACCACCGACAAGGACATGAGCACGGCGGTCTCGCCGATGGCGAAGGATATCTGCTCCAAGCAGGATATCCAGAAGACCGCGACCGGCTATGTCAGCGATTCCGTGTGCGGCGTCGCCGGCGTCACGGTGACCTCGCATGCCGAGATCACCGGCGACTTCAACTCCGCCTACACGGTCAAGACGACCTCGCACGCCGATCGCGGCTCGGCCGGTGCGGCGCACGATACTACCGGCACGATCGAAGCTAAATGGCTCGGCCCCTGCAAGGCGGACCAGAAGCCCGGTGACATCATCATGGCCGGCGGCATGAAGATGAACATCAAGGACATGGAAAAGCTGAAGGGCATGATCCCCAAGCTGCCGAAGTAAGTTCTTTTTGTAGCCGCATGCGCTTCAAGCGTCCGAGCTAGCTCAGCCTTGTGATGCCAATTGTTGTGGCCTCTCCCCTTGTGGGAGAGGGCTGCTTAGCTACTTGCAGCGGGCTCGCTTGGGTGAGGGGTTCTCTCCACCAACACCACCGCCCGTGGAGAGAACTCCTCATCCGGCGCTTCGCGCCACCTTCTCCCACAAGGGGAGAAGGGAAGAATTGTTACACTGGTACCCTTACCGTCGCACGCAGGCCGCCCATCGGGCTGTCGCCGAGCATGATGTCGCCGCCATGTGAGCGGGCGATGTCGCGGGCGATGGCCAGTCCGAGGCCGGTGCCGCCCTCGTCCTGATTGCGGGCGTCGTCGAGCCGCAGGAATGGCTTGAACACCTCCTCGCGCATATCAGCCGGAATGCCCGGGCCGTCGTCATCGACGGTGACCGTGAGATAGCGGTGGTCGCGGTGGCCGGTGATCGAGATCGTGTTGGCGTGCCGCGCCGCATTGGAGACGAGGTTGCCGAGGCAGCGCTTGAACGAGGCCGGCTTCACCGTCACGACAGGCAATCCGTGGAAGGCGACGGTCGCGGTATGGCCGTGGCGTTCGGCATCGTTGCGCAATTCCTCCAGCGCCATCGTCATGTCGGTCGGCTGTGCGACCTCGCCGGAGTCGCCGCGGGCGAAGGCGAGATAGTCCTCGAGCATCATCGACATCTCGTCGACGTCCTTGCGCATGGCGTCGATTTCGGGGCCTTCGCCGAGCAGCGCGAGCTCCAGCTTGAAGCGGGTCAGGATGGTGCGCAGATCGTGCGAGACGCCGGCGAGCATCGCGGTGCGCTGCTCGATCGTGCGCTCGATGCGCGCCTTCATCTCCAGGAAGGCGTGCGCCGCACGCCGCACCTCGCGCGCGCCGCGCGGCCGGAAATTCGGTGCCTCCCGGCCCTTGCCGAAGCTTTCGGCGGCGTCCGCCAAACGCAGGATCGGCTTGATCTGGTTGCGCAGGAACAGCACCGCGACGATCAAAAGGATCGTGGAGGTGCCGAGCATCCAGAAGATGAAGATTTCCGAATTCGATGCATAGGCGGCGCTGCGCAGCGCGAAGATGCGCATGATCGCGTCGTCGAGTTGCACGCGGATCTCGACCAGGTTGGACCTGCCGACGGTGTCGATCCAGAACGGACGGCCGATCTGGCGGCCGAGTTGCACCGACAGCGACTGGTCGAGCAGCGAAAAGAATGGCTTTGGCCCGGGTGGCGGCATGTCGCCGGGAGGCAGGAAATCGACCACGAGCTGGAGCCGCTGCGCGATCCGGCGCACCTGCGCGCGGTCCTTGTCCTGCGGATAGGTCTTGTAGACGTCGATGAGGGCGGCGATGTCCTGCACCACAGCGGTGGAGAGGCGGCGCGTCACCGTGTTCCAGTGCCGTTCCATGAACACGAAGGCCACCACGGTCTGCAGCACCACCATCGGCACGATCATGATCAGCAGCGCGCGGGCATAGAGGCCGGTCGGCATCCAGCTCTTGAACGCGTTTCCCATCCGGCCATTGGCTCTGGAGACGCGCTGCGAGGCGTTGCGGATCAGGCTCAGGCCCGTGTCGATCGTGCTCATGGCGGATAAGGCTTAAGGCGAGGCCACCAGGCGATAGCCGATGCCGCGCACCGCCTGCAGGAACAAGGGATTGGCGGGATCGCGCTCGATCTTGCGGCGCAGGCGGTTGATCTGGACGTCGACGGCGCGCTCGTTGACGGTGCCGCCTCCGGTCAGCGCGCCGCGCGGCACGGTTTCGCCGGGGCTCGCGGCGAGGATGCGCAGCATGTCCCGCTCGCGGTCGGTCAGATGGATGATCTCCTCGCCCTGGCGCAATTCGCCGCGGTCGAGATGGAAGACGTAGGGGCCGAAGGCGATCTGCTCCAGCGTCTGCGCCGGCGGCGGCGCGGTCCGCTTGAGGATGTTGCCGATCCGCAGCACCAGTTCGCGCGGCTCGAACGGCTTTGCCACATAGTCGTCGGCGCCGATCTGCAGGCCCTCGATGCGTGCTTCCGCCTCGTGGCGCGCGGTGAGCATGATGATCGGCACCGACGAGGACGAACGGATGAAGCGCGCGAGATCGAAGCCGTTCTCGCCGGGCATCATCACATCAAGGATCAGCAGGTCGAAATTGAGCCCGAGCAGTTTGGCACGCGCGTCGCTGGCGCTCATGGCGGTCGTGACGCGGTAGCCTTCGCCGCAGAGGAAGCGCGAGAGAAGATCGCGGATGCGGCGGTCGTCATCGACCAGCAGCAGGTGCGGCGCGTCGTCGGCCGGTTTCATCGGCATGCGTGCCGTCGCCGCGGCGATGGTTGCTCCCTGCGTCACGTTCACTCCCTCGTCTTCTTGGCCGCGCCGCCGAAGATCGTCTCCAGCACCTTGTCGGGGTCGTCGCGGTCGATCATCGCACGGAGGAACGCCCGCACGGTCTCGATGCCGCCCGGATCGAGGCCGGCGACCGCACGGTTGATGCGGTCGGTCTGCAGTCCCGCCAGCTTGGCCACCAGCGCTTCGCCCTTGGCGGTGGCGTAAAGCAGCCGCTGCCGCCGGTCATTGCTGCCGGTCTTCTGCAGGATGTAGCCTTCGTCGAGCAATTGCTTCAGCACGCGGCCGAGCGATTGCTTGGTGATGCGCAGGACGTCGAGAAGGTCGGCGACCTTGAGCCCGGGATAGCGCGTGACGAAGTGCATCACCCGGTGGTGGGCGCGGCCGAAGCCGAACGCCTCCAGCTCCTGATCGGCATCGCCGACGAAGTCGCGATAGGCGAAGAACAGGAGCTCGATGATGTCCCAGCGCAAATCGCCCGTCCGCGGCCCGGGGGCGGATACGTCCGTTCCCGGAGAATCGGGCTGCGCTGCTGCCGTTGAGAAATTTATGTCAGCCATATTGACGTATCTTGGGTTCAATGTTACAAAACTGCCAGTCACGACGAAATTTTAAATCGTTTCGTCCCTGGCAAAGTTTAGATCGGCCACGAGCAGACCAGTGATGGAGGCTTGGGCCGCAAATTGGGACTACCGTGTGATTGTCGAGCGGCATTTCGACAAAACATACTGGACTTCAGCATCCGGCAAAAGCATGTCCTTTCGGACATGAGGGCCATGGAAACCGGCCGTAAGGCTGGCGGTGAAGTCCAGGCCGACGAAGCCAGTTCGGCCCGGCGAGACCGGCGCCAGCAATCGCGCGGATTCCGACAGCGGGAAGCAAGGGTATGAGTTTGAAATTCGAAATCCAGCCTGCGGCGAATGCGACCTCCGACAAGGAGCGCGCGGCAAGGCTCGTGGACCCGGGCTTCGGCCGGATTTTCACCGATCACATGGCTATCGTTCGCTACAATCAGGCGAAGGGCTGGCATGGCGCGCGCGTCGAATCCCGCGCGAATTTCCCGCTCGATCCGGCCGCCGCCGTCATGCACTACGCGCAGGAGATTTTCGAAGGCCTCAAGGCCTACAAGCGCGACGATGGTGGCGTGAACCTGTTCCGCCCCGACGCCAATGCCCGCCGCTTCTGGAATTCGGCTGAGCGCATGGCCATGGCGCCGCTGCCCGAGCCCGTGTTCATCGAAGCGGTCGAACAGCTCGTGCGCATCGACCGCGCCTGGATTCCAGGCGGCGAGGGTAGTCTCTATCTGCGACCCTTCATGATCGCGAGCGAGGTCTTCCTCGGCGTGAAGCCATCAGCGGAGTACATCTTCGCCGTCATCGCCTCGCCGGTCGGCTCCTATTTCAAGGGCGGGCCCGCGCCGGTGTCGATTTGGGTGTCGGAGCACTACACGCGCGCGGCGATCGGCGGCACCGGTGCCGTCAAGTGTGGCGGCAATTACGCCGCGAGCCTGCGGGCGCAGGCCGAGGCCATCGAGCACGGCTGCGATCAGGTGGTTTTCCTCGATGCGATCGAGCGCCGCTATATCGAGGAACTCGGCGGCATGAACGTTTTCTTCGTGTTCGACGACGGTTCGCTGCTGACGCCGCCGCTCGGCACGATCCTGCCGGGCATCACCAGGGATTCGATCATCGCGCTCGCGAAGGATGCCGGCACGCCCGTGCGCGAGGAGACCTACACGATCGACCAGTGGCGCGCGGATGCCGCCAGCGGAAAGCTGAAAGAGGCCTTCGCCTGCGGCACGGCCGCCGTCATCTCGCCGATCGGCAAGGTGTGTTCCACGAAGGGCGAGTTTCTCATCAATGGCGGTGCGGCCGGCCCTGTCGCCATGGGGCTGCGGAAGCAACTGGTCGACATCCAGTATGGTCGCGCGGCCGATCCGCACAACTGGATCAGAAAGGTGCTGTGACCGGCGGCGGAATTATTCCGCCGCTTCGGCGTGACGGTTGCCGCATTCTCCATCCGCTGGTAAACGCGCGCCCATGGCCGACAAACCCAAAAAACCGCAGAAGCTGAAGGCGCGCTTGCCGCGCGGACTGGAAGATCGCGGCCCGACCGCGATCGCCGCGACGCGCCGCATGACCGAGACCATCCGCGAAGTGTTCGAGCGCTACGGGTTCGAGCCGGTGGAAACGCCGGCGATGGAATATACCGACGCGCTCGGAAAATTCCTGCCGGATCAGGATCGCCCCAACGAGGGCGTGTTCTCGTTCCAGGACGACGACGAGCAGTGGATCTCGCTGCGCTACGACCTGACCGCGCCGCTTGCCCGCTACGTCGCCGAGAATTTCGATCACCTGCCGAAGCCCTATCGCAGCTACCGCGCCGGCTACGTCTTCCGCAACGAGAAGCCGGGCCCCGGCCGCTTCCGCCAGTTCATGCAGTTCGATGCGGATACGGTGGGCTCGGGCTCGCCGGCCGCTGACGCAGAAATGTGCATGATGGCGGCGGACACGATGGAGGCGCTGGGCATTCCGCGCGGCAGCTACGTCGTGAAGGTCAATAACCGCAAGGTGCTTGACGGCGTACTGGACGCAATTGGCCTCGGCGGCGAAGACAATGCGGGCCGACGGCTCACGGTGCTGCGCGCGATCGACAAACTCGACAAGTTTCCGGCCGACGAAGTGCGCAAGTTGCTCGGTCCCGGCCGCTGGGACGGCGGCGAGGAGGGCAAGGGCGACTTCACGAAAGGCGCCGGCCTCAACTCGGCGGATGCTCATGTTGTCCTGAGCGTCACGGAAAAACGCGAAGATTGGAAAGAGTCGATTGCAGCGGCGGACATCTATTTGGCCAAAAGTGAGATCGGCCAAGCTGGCGTCAGTGAACTCGAAGAGATCGCCAAGTTAGTCACGGCATCTGGCTACGGATCGGATCGCATCCGCATCGATCCCTCCGTCGTGCGCGGCCTCGAATATTACACGGGTCCCGTTTACGAAGTAGAACTGCTCCTCGAAACGAAGGACGAGAAAGGCCGTCCTGTTCGCTTTGGCTCCGTCGGCGGCGGCGGTCGTTACGATGGCCTCGTCTCGCGCTTCCGCGGCGAGCCGGTGCCGGCGACGGGATTTTCCATCGGCGTGTCGCGGCTGCAGGCGGCGCTGACGCTGCTTGGCAAGCTCGACACGCGGCCGCAATTCGGGCCCGTCGTGGTGACGGTGTTCGATCGCGAGCGGGTCGCGGATTATCAAAAGATGGTCGCGCAGTTGCGTAGCGCCAACATCCGCGCCGAGCTCTATCTTGGCAATCCCAAGAACATGGGCAACCAGCTCAAATATGCCGACCGCCGCAATTCGCCTTGCGTCATTATCCAGGGCTCCGATGAAAAGGCGCGTGGCGAGGTGCAGATCAAGGACCTCATCGAAGGCGCCAAGGCCGCCGCGGCGATCGCGTCGAACCAGGAATGGCGCGAGACCCGGCCGGCGCAGTTCTCCTGCGCGGAAGCCGATCTCGTCGCGAAGGTCCGCGAAGTGCTGGCGCGGCATGACGTGAGGTGGGGATAGCCATTCGCGCGAGGTGTCATGCCCGGGCTTGTCCCGGGCATCCACGTCTTGTTTGATAGAGAAGAGCGTGGATGGCCGGGACAAGCCCGGGCATGACCGTAACAGGGAGAGACAAAGATGCCTGAGATCACCATCAGCATGGCTGCCGGCCGCACCGAAGAGCAGAAGAAGGGCATGATGCTCGACATCACCCAGGCGCTGGTCAAGAATCTCGGCGTCGACGCCGAAGCCGTCGTGATCCAGATCAATGAGGCGCCGCTCACCCACAAGATGAAGGGCGGCAAGACCTTTGTTGAGCGCGCCGCCGCGGCGAAGAAGTAGTCAAGAAAAGTAGGGTGGGCAAAGGCGCACTTGCGCCGTGCCCACCATCAAGCACTCCGCTCGTAATGGTGGGCACGCTGCGCTTTGCCCACCCTGCAGAGCTTGGCTACTTCGCCAGCTCCCTCGAGCGCTTGGCTGCGGCTGCGATCGCGCGGATCATCAGTGGACGCAGTCCGTCACTAGCCATCAGCACGTCCAGTGCGGCGGCGGTGGTGCCGCCGGGCGAGGTGACGTTCTGACGCAGCGTTGCCGCCGGCAAGTCCGAGCGATGCAACAATTCGCCGGAGCCCGCGACGGTCGCGCGCGCCAGCTTGGTGGCGAGGTCTTCCGGCAATCCGGCCTCAACGCCGGCACGCGCGAGCTCTTCGGCGAGCAGGAACACGTAGGCCGGGCCGGAGCCGGAGACCGCGGTCACGGCGTCGATCAGGCCCTCGTCGTCGACCCATTCCACCGCGCCGGTCGCGCGTAGCAGCGCGTCCGCGGTCGCGCGCTGCGCGGCACCGACGCTGTTCGCGGCGACTGCGACCGTGATGCCGCGGGCGATCGAGGCCGGCGTGTTCGGCATCGCCCGCACTGCCGCGCCGCCGCAGACTTCTTCAAGCGAGGCGATGGTGGTTCCGGCCATGATCGAGACGACAAGCGTCGATGGCGCGACCAGCGACTTGAGGGCGACCCCGGCATCCCGGAACAATTGCGGCTTGACCGCGACCACCAGCGTATCGACCTTGCCCGCGTCTTTGGGATTGAGACGGACGCCCTTGGCGGCCAGCGCACTGATCTCGGCCGAAGGCTGCGGGTCGATCACGGCGACGCGCGAGGCATCGAGGCCTCCGGCGAGCCAGCCGGTCAGCATCGCCCCGCCCATCTTGCCTGCGCCGGCCAGCGCGATGGTGCCGGTGATGTCTTGCAAAGCGTTGCTGTTACTCAAGGGGGCCACCATGATCGTCGTCCCGGCGAAGGCCGGGACCCATAACCACAGTCGGTTCTAGTGAGGTGCAGAACGCGCGACAAGCACGAACCGTCATGCCCGGGCTTGACCCGGCAATCCATCAAGCCAAAGATCCTTTGCGGATGGATGCCCGGGTCAAGCCCGGGCATGACGAGTGGGGAGCCTAAGCCTCGCCCTCGGTGTCGAACATCGCGGCGTTCATCGCCTCCTGGGCGGTCTTGCCGGCCCACACCACGAACTGCAATGCCGGGTAGTAGCGCTCGCAGGCATGGATGGCGCCGACCAGCATGCTCTCGCATTGCGCGGTCGATGCGTTCAGGCCGCCGGGCAGCACCAGCGCCTGACGGTGCATGATCATGCCGGTGTGGGTCCACAGATCGAAATGGCCGATCCACAATTGCTCGTTGATGGCGGCGATCAGCCGCTGCGCTTCGGGGCGGCGCGCCGGCGGAATCTTCATGTCGAAGGCGCAGGCCAGATGCAGAGCCTCGATCTCGCTCATCCAGGTGAAGGAGAGCTGATAGTCGGTCCAGTCGCCTTTGGAGACGATCGTGACCTCGTCGCCAGCGCGCTCGAACGCCCAGTTGTTATCGGCCGCAATGTCTTCGACCACCGCAAGCGGATGGTTTTCGGAATCGATTATGCCTTCGAGGAGGGACATGCCGTCTCGACCCTTGTTCTTCTGACTTTCTTGGTACGCATCCGGAAGGCCGGCCTGCACCAGATAACGCATGGTTGCCGACTGCAGGCCCCCGTGGCCTTCCCGATCGCTCCGAGGCTTGCCAGGATGAAGTGATGTGATTTGCGGAATCCGCGCAACCGGGCCCCGAGTCCGTCCACAGCCAAAGGCGCGCTCGTCCACAGCTCATCTCCGCCACAATTATTAACGCGAGAACAAACCGGAATCGGATTTGCGCGATCGTCGCAATCGTTAACGCGCGCGCCGCGCGTTTCGGCTCAGCGAAGCGGTCGCCAGGTCGTCAAGGCTCGCGTCGGGCACATGGGGAACATGCCGATTCGCCATGCCAAGGCGCTTGCCGCGTCCCTCGGTTTGGCAATAACTTTGGGATAGGTCGTCCATTCCGGGCGGCCGATGTTCTCAGGGCGGGGTGAAAGTCCCCACCGGCGGTAAGGGCCCGATGGCCCAAGCCCGCGAGCGCCTTTCTCCCCCCAGGAGGAAGGGTCAGCAGATTCGGTGCAATTCCGAAGCCGACGGTCAAAGTCCGGATGAAAGAGAACGGTTGCGGCAGCCTCGCCATCGCGCGTGGCTAGAGTCGTTTTCCGTATGCCCTGATTCTGGTCCTGAAAGAGGAAAGCCATGAATCAGATGTTGCAAGAAGCCGAAGTCCAAACTCCTGAAGCCGAGGAAGTCCAGTCGCCCGCGGATGCCACGCCGGCAACGCCAGAGCCTCCGCCGGCGCCCACGCATCCGCGGTTCGCCAAGCCGCAGCGGGTTGCATTCGTGCAATCGTCCTGGCACCGCGACGTCGTGGAGGAATGCCGCATCGCCTTCCTCGCCGAGATGGAGGCGCGGCATGTCACGAACATCGACGTGTTCGAGGTACCGGGCTCATTCGAGATCCCGCTGCACGCGCAGATCCTGGCCAAGACGCGCCGCTACACGGCGATCGTTGCCGCGGGCCTTGTCGTCGACGGCGGCATCTATCGCCACGAGTTCGTCGCCGACACCGTGATCAAGGCGCTGATGGACGTGCAGTTGCGCACTGAGGTGCCGGTGTTCTCGGCCGTGCTGACGCCGCAGCAGTTCCACGAGACGGAGGTGCATTTCGATTTCTTCCGCAAGCATTTCGCCATCAAGGGCGTCGAGGTCGCGGAAGCCTGCGCCAACACCCTGCACAGCCTCGAGCGTCTGCGCGGCCAGGTCGCCGCGGGGATCGTGGGGTAACGAACACCGTCATTCCGGGATGCGCGCGAAGCACGCCAGGCCCGGAATCCATTTGACCCGCGGTGGGACGGATTCCGGGCTCGCGCGGAGCCTGTCATCGGGCCGCGCTTTGCGCGGACCCGGTGGCGCGCCCCGGAATGACGATGCAGATGAATGTCAGTCGAACAGGCTCGACACCGACTCTTCGGCGGCGGTGCGGGCGATGGCCTCGGAGATCAGGCCGGCGATCGAGAGGGTGCGGATGTTGGCGGAGTTTCTCACGGCCTCGGTCGGCAGGATCGAGTCGGTGATGACGAGCTCTTTCAGCTTGGACGAGGCGATGCGGGCCGCGGCGCCACCGGACAAGACGCCATGGGTGATATAGGCGAACACTTCCTTGGCGCCGTTGGCGATCAGGGCATCGGCCGCATTCACCAGCGTGCCGCCGGAATCCACGATGTCGTCGACGAGGATGCAGGTGTAGCCGGCGACATCGCCGATCACGTTCATCACTTCGGACTCGCCCGGCCGCTCACGACGCTTGTCGATGATCGCCAGCGGCGTATTGATGCGCTTTGCGAGGCCGCGTGCGCGCACCACGCCGCCGACGTCGGGCGACACCACCATCACATTGCTCAGCGCGAAGCGTTCGCGGATGTCGCGCACCATCACCGGCGAGGCGAAGAGATTGTCGGTCGGGATATCGAAGAAGCCCTGGATCTGCATGGCATGCAGGTCGAGTGTCATGACGCGGTCGGCGCCGGCATGCGTGATCAGGTTGGCGACCAGCTTCGCCGAGATCGGGGTGCGCGAGCCCGATTTGCGATCCTGCCGCGCATAGCCGAAATAGGGCACGACCGCCGTGATGCGGCGGGCGGAAGCCCGGCGCAGCGCGTCGGTGATGATCAGAAGTTCCATCAGGTGGTCGTTGGCCGGAAACGACGTCGACTGCAGGATGAAGACGTCGGAGCCGCGGACGTTTTCCTGGATCTCGACGAAGATCTCCATATCGGCGAAGCGCCGGACCACCGCTTTGGTCAAGGACATCCCGAGCCCATCGGCGATCTCTTGCGCCAGCACGGGATTGGAATTGCCAGCTACCAGCTTGATCGCGCCGTTCTTGGCCGACATGGACGGTTCTCCCCGAGGTTTGCTCGATACCATGTCCAACATCTCAAGTACCTACAGAACCGGCGGGTTTCGATGCGCGACGAGATATCAGGCGAGGCAGGCAGCGGCAACCCGTCACACCCGTTATCCCGGCGAAAAAATGACAGGTTTTTGACTATCCCGAACGTTTAGTTAGCGCTGTAGCCGAGCGCGACGACGCCGGATTCTTCCGGTTCAGGCGCGCTTGCGACCGCAGGTCCCTGCCGGCTGGGCGCCGAGGCCGGTGCAGGCGCATCGGTCGGGCCACCATTGATCATGCTGCTGAGCCCGCTCAGGCCCGCTTGTGCGATCTTGCGCAGGACCAGGTCGTCCGCGGCAGCCCAGGCGTCACGGCCGGTCTTGCCGGCTGGTTCTTCGCCGGAGAGGCGCAGGGCGCGCTGCTGGTTGGCGTCATAGACGTCCCAGACCCAGGCGATGGCGGTCTTGCCGCGCACGACCTGCGCCGAGAGATAGCCGCGCACGCGGTAGGCGGCCGCGCCCTCGCGCGAGACGATTGCGATGTCGCGGAGTTTGGCTTCACTGTCCAGCACACCCACCATGCGGTCGAACACCTGCGGCGGCGGGCCGTCGATCGATTCGAATGCGATTGTCGGTCCACTGGCGCTGTTTCCGGCCATGGCATAGGCGTTGCTCGCCGCGCCACCATTGGCGCAGCCGCCGAGCGCACAGGCTGCCATCAGCAACGTTGCGGCCACCGCGGCGCGCGCAATTCGGGAAAGGGTGACGATGGTGTCGCTCATCATCACCCCGATATCGTTAAAATACGTTAAGGTCTAGGGCAGTGAGGCCACGGCGCCGGTTCGATAGATTCCGGGCGGTGATCGAAATTTTTCTTTGAAGTTTAAGCACTTCCCCTGGAAGCGGTTATTTCTCCAGGGCGATGGCGTGAACGTGCCGGCCATAATCGCCCTCTTTCCGATGCACCGAGCGTCGGTAACTATAAAAGCGTTCGTCGGAATAGGTATCGATCCCGATGTCGTCGATCATCAGGATACCGGCGTTCTCCAGCCGCATCCGGATGTAGCCGCCGAGGTCGAACATCGCGTGCCCTTCGCGTTCACCCGGCAGGAAGAACAGGGCGTTGTCCGCATCGGCCTCCAGAAAACGCGCCACGAATTCGGGCCCCACTTCATAGGAGTGCTGGCGGATCAAAGGCCCGATCGCGGTGACGATGCCGCTGCGGTCGGCGCCGAGCTTCTCCATCGCCTCGACGGTCGATTCCAGCACGCCGGTCAGCGCGCCCTTCCAGCCGGCATGCGCCGCGCCGATCACGCGCGCATTGGGATCGACAAACAGGATCGGGCCGCAATCGGCCGCGGTGACGCCGATCGCAAGGTTCTCCGTGCGGGTGACAATGGCGTCGGCTTTCGGCCGCGCATCGCTCGCCCACGGTGTGGTGGCGACCACGACATCGGGGGAATGCACCTGATAGAGCGTCAGCAGGCGGTTGGGCGCGACCCCCAAGCGCTCCGCCATGCGCCGGCGGTTTTCCGTGACATTATCGGCAGCGTCATTGGAGCCGATGCCGCCGTTGAGGCCGGCATAGATGCCCCCGGACACGCCGCCTTCGCGCGAGAAAAAGGCGTGGCGCAGGCCGGGAATGGCTGAGAGCAGCGGGGAGGCCAGGGTCATGAACGTTCCGCGTCGTTTGGGTGATCGCTCAGGCCCGCGATCGAGGTGAGCTCCGGGTGGGAGATCGCCATTGCCTTGAACATCGAGCCCATTCCGCCGCGGCCGCTGTCGGTCAATCGTTTCAGTGCGCCGGCGATCTCGGCGCCGATCTCGGGCGTGGCCTTTGCCATCAATCCCGCGGCGCGCGCCTCGATGCCGAGGCGCTTCAGGAATTCACCCTGCGTCACCGGGCCGTGGACGCGTGCGCCGACGTCTTCGGCGGCGCGTGCCAGCGCCTGGAAGTCGACATGGGCGGTGACGTCGGCCTGGCCCGGATTCTTCAGCGGATCGGAAAAGCTGTGGCGGGCGATGGCCTGGAAGGTGTCGCCGGCGTCGCTGCGCATGTGGCCATAATCGATGATCAACGCCGCGCCGTCCTGGTCGCGCACGCGGCGGGCGAGCTTCATGATCTCGGTATCGGGCCGCCATTCGAACACGGCACCTAAGGGAGCTGCGCGCACCAGCGGCGGCAGCAGCACGTCGAAACGCGGCATCGGCTCCGGCGCGGTGCCGAATGCGAGCTTGCCATTGCTGTCGAGCTCGATCACGCGTTCGTGCCAGCCGTTCTCGTGCCGCACCACCTGGTGGATCGGCAGCACGTCGAAATATTCGTTGGTGAGGATCACCGCCGGACCCTCGGGCACCTCGTCGATGCTCTCGTGCCAGGTGATGTCGCGGACGTTGCCCAAGGTTGCGCGCTGCTTCTCGCGCAGCACCGGATTGATCTCGACCAGATGGACGCTGAGCGACTGATAGAGCGGCGGCAGCACCCGCAGCGCCCGCAACGCGTCCGCCATCATGGTGCCGCGGCCTGGGCCGATCTCGATGAGCCGCAGCGAGTCAGGCGAGCCGATCGCGCGCCAGATCGACGCTGACCACAGGCCCAGCAGCTCGCCGAACATCTGGCTGACTTCGGGCGCGGTGGTGAAATCGCCCTCACGGCCCAGCGGGTCGCGCGACACGTAATAGCCGTGCTGGGGATGCATCAGGCATAGTTCCATGTAGCGCCAGACCGGCATCGGGCCGGATGATTTGATCAGTTTCTTGATCTCGGACAGCAGCGGCGAAACTTCGGTCACATCCAGCCTTAAATCGAATTCGGCACCGGCTGTGGCGCCCTGCGGCGCCAAGCCATCACAACCATGATACTGCCGACAATAACCATCGGCACCGACAACAGCATTCCCATGGTTGGACCGCCCCACAGGAATCCGAGCTGCGGGTCGGGCTCGCGGAAGTGTTCGCCGATGATGCGGGCGATGCCGTAGATCAAAATGAAGCTGCCGAGCACGAGGCCGGGCCGCTTCAACGCACCCATCCGGATCATCACCGCCAGGATCGTGAACAGGAGGATGCCCTCGAGCCCGGCTTCATAAAGCTGGCTCGGATGCCGCGGCAGCGGTCCGCCGTTGGGAAACACCATCGCCCAGGGCAGGCTCGGATCGGCGGGCCGGCCCCACAATTCGCTGTTGATGAAATTGGCGAGCCGGCCGAGGAACAAGCCAATCGGCGCCACCGCGGTGGTTAAGTCGCCGAGCGATAGGATCGGGATGCGATTCCGGCGCGCAAACCACATCACTGCGACGACGCAGCCGAGAAAGCCGCCATGGAACGACATGCCGCCCTTCCAAAGCTCGAAGATCTCAGCGGGATGCTGGATGAAAAACGGCAGGTTGTAGAACAGCACATAGCCGGTGCGGCCGCCGACGATGATGCCGAGGGTGACCCAGAGGATGAAGTCGTCCATCTGGGTCAGCGTGATCGGCGCGGGACCGCCCCACAATTTTTCGTTCTTGATCATCTGCCGCGCGTAGATCCAGCCGATCACGATGCCGCAGATGTAGGCGAGTGCGTACCAGCGGATCGCGATCGGTCCGATCGAGATGGCGATCGGATTGAACACGGGGAAATCGATCAAGAGGAAGGGCATCGCGCCTCGGGCTATGCGGAAAGATTGCGGCGATAGAGCGCCAGCAGACGCTCCCAGTGCCGCTCGGCGGCGTCGCGGTGATAGACCGGGCGCTTCGGGAAGGCGAAGCCGTGATGGGTGGCGGGATAGATCTCGACCTCGTTGTTCGATCCCTTCATGCCGGCCTGCACTTTTTCGATGATCTCCATCGGCGCGTAGATGTCGGTCTCGGCGCAGGCGAAATAGAGCTCGGCCTTGGTCTTCTCGGCTGCCAGATGCGGGCTGTCGGGCTGGTCGGTCGCCAGATGCGTGCCGTAGACCGAGGCGGCGGCTTTCACGCGATCGGGGAAATGCGTCGCTGCGTTGATCGCGTAGCGCCCGCTCATGCAATAGCCGACGGTGCCGACGAGGCGCGTATTCGCGGCGGCCTCGCCCTCGGCATAGGAGAGCAGGGCCTTGGTGTCTTCCATCACCATGGGGATGTTGATCGAGTGCATCAATTCGAACATGCGCTTGCGCTCGGGCGATTCCGGGTCGGGATTGATCGGCCCGAGCTCCATGACGCCGGCGCGGTAATAGAGGTTCGGCAGCATCACATAGTAACCGGACGTCCCGAGCCGGCGCGCCATATCGCGCAGCTCCTCGCGGATCGCCGGCGCATCCATGTAGAAAATGATCACCGGAAACGGTCCGCCGCGCTCGGGGTGGGTGATGAAAGTGGTGATCTTGCCGTCTTTGGTCGGAATATCGATCTGCTGGTCGATCATGGGCGCTTCTTCGGTTTGCGATTCTCTACTCCTGCGCGCTGAATACGATTGCAAGGAAAACGGAGCATGACAAGGCGAGCGGCATCATGGGTCATTTGCGGCCTTGAACCCCGCGCCTTTGATTGCCATTGTCTTGGTCGCCCAAGGGAGTGCGGAGAGTTAGATGACCCAGACCACGAACCGTTTTTTTGACGAGATCGGCCGCCTCATGAACGACGCCGCCGGGGCCGCCCAGGGCGTCAAGCGCGAAGTCGACTCGGTCATGCGCAACCAGGCCGAACGCGTCCTGCGCGACCTCGATGTCGTCCGGCGCGAGGAGTTCGAGGCGGTGAAGGACATGGCCCGCCTGGCGCGCGAGGAAAACGAGGTGCTGAAGGCGCGGATCGCAGCCCTGGAGGCCAAGCTCGGGATCGCGCCGAGCACGTGAAGGCGGACGGGTAGGGCCGTTTCCCACGCACTCTACCGTGATGCCCGGGCTTGCCCGTCTTCGCTATCGCTTCGCCGGACTGACATTAGAGTGCCCGGCGAAGCCTCGGCGGAGTCGGGTCCCGGGCATCAACGTTCTTTCTTCCTGTCGACCGAAGGGCGTGGATGGCCGGGACAAGCCCGGCCATGACGAGCTAGGAGGCGTATCGCTTCCCAGATCGCCAGCCATTTTCCTTGTCATTTCGGCCCTTTGGAGCTAAAAGCCCGCGACGTCCGCAGCCCCCGCACCCCTGGAGGCTTGCTGCGGGACGCGAAACGGGGCCGCGATGCGGCCTTTAACTTTTTGCAAAACAAGGACTTAGACTGATGGCGACCGTCAAGGAATTGAAGGCGACCGCACGTCCGAAGAGCGGCAAGGGGGCCGCCCGGGCTGAGCGTCGCGCCGGGAAAGTTCCCGGAGTGATCTATGGTGACAACAAGCCCCCGCTGACCATCTCGGTCGACGACCGCGAGCTGCGCCAGCGCATCCTCGCAGGCCGCTTCCTGACGACGCTGTTCGACATCGATCTCGACGGCAAGAAGCACCGCGTGATTCCGCGCGACTATCACCTCGACCCGGTGAAGGACTTCCCGCTCCATGTCGACTTCATGCGGCTCGGTGAAGGTGCGACCATCCGCGTCAGCGTTCCGCTGCACGTCATCAACGCGGAAACGGCGCCCGGCGTGAAGCGCGGTGGAACCGTCAACATCGTCACCCACACAATCGACCTCGAATGCTCGGTCGAAAACATTCCGCAGTACATCGATGCCGATGTCGGCGCGCTGGAAATCAGCTATTCGCTGCATCTGTCCGACATCAAGCTGCCGAAGGGCGTGAAGGCGCTGTCGCGAGAGGACGCCACGCTGGTGACCATCGTGCCGCCGTCCGGCTACGCCGAAGAGCAGAAGGCGGCGGCAGGTGCGGCCCCGGCGGCAGGCGCTGCGGCTCCGGCTGCAGGTGCGGCTGCTCCGGCGGCGGGTGCTGCGGCTCCAGCGGCGGGTGCCAAGGCACCGGCCGGTGGCGACAAGAAGAAGTGATAGCGCGCCAGCGCGGGATGCCGCGTCATGCGACTCTTTGTTGGTCTCGGTAATCCCGGCGCGAAATACGCTGATAACCGGCACAACATCGGCTTCATGGCCGTCGAAGAGATTGCGCGGCGTCATGGTTTCGCACCATGGCGCCGCCGCTTTCAGGGCGAGACATCCGAAGGCCTGCTCGGTCACGAGAAGGTCCTGCTGCTGAAGCCGACCACCTACATGAACGAGTCCGGGCGCGCGGTGCAGGAAGCGCAGAATTTCTTCAAGCTTCCGGCGGGCGACATCACTGTGTTCCAGGACGAGCTCGAGCTGCCGGCGGCGAAGGTGCGCGTCAAGGTCGGCGGCGGCATCGCCGGGCACAACGGCTTGCGCTCGATCTCCGCGCATATCGGCAACGACTATCGCCGGGTCCGGCTCGGGATCGGTCATCCCGGGATCAAGGAACTCGTGCACAGTCACGTGCTGTCGGATTTCGCCAAGGGCGACTGGCCGTGGGTCGATGCGCTCTGCGAGGCCGTCGCCGACAATGCCGGCCTGCTGGCCGCGGGACAGGACTCGTCGTTCCAGAACAAGGTGCATCTGACGATGCAGGCAAAGGGCTTTTTCGACAGCAAAGAAGAGGGCGGAAAGTAACGCTCGTCATCGAGGGCGACCTCAGTCAATTCAGCCGCTGCACATTCGCGCGGGAGATCGGAAAGTACGATGGGATTCAAATGCGGGATCGTCGGGCTGCCCAATGTCGGCAAGTCGACGCTGTTCAATGCGCTGACCGAGACGGCCGCAGCGCAAGCGGCCAATTATCCGTTCTGCACCATCGAGCCGAATGTCGGCGAGGTCGCTGTCCCCGATCCGCGGCTCGACAAGCTCGCGGCCGTGGCAAAGTCGGCGCAGATCATTCCGACCCGGCTGACCTTCGTCGACATCGCCGGACTGGTCCGCGGCGCTTCCAAGGGGGAAGGGCTCGGCAACCAGTTCCTCGCCAACATCCGTGAGGTCGATGCGATCGCGCATGTGGTGCGCTGCTTCGAGGATTCGGACATCACCCATGTCGAGGGCAAGATCGCGCCGCTGGCCGATATCGAGACCATCGAAACCGAATTGATGCTCGCCGATCTCGACAGCCTCGAGAAGCGCGTCGACAATCTCACTAAGAAGGCCAAGGGCAACGACAAGGACGCCAAGGAACAGCTCGATCTCGTCAACCGTACGCTGGTGCTGCTCCGTGAGGGCAGGCCCGCGCGTGCGCTCGAGCGCAAGGTGGAAGAGGAGCGCGCCTTCCGCATGCTCGGGCTTCTGAGTTCCAAGCCGGTGCTCTATGTCTGCAATGTCGAGGAGAGCTCGGCCAAGGATGGCAACAGTTTCTCGAAGCAGGTGTTCGCGCACGCGAAGCAGGAGGGCGCGGTCGCCGTCGTGATCTCCGCCAAGATCGAATCCGAGATCGCGACGCTGTCACGCGAGGAGCGCACGGAATTCCTGGACACGCTCGGGCTCGAGGAAGCCGGCCTGGACCGCCTGATCCGCGCCGGCTACGAGTTGCTCCATCTCATCACCTATTTCACGGTGGGGCCGAAGGAAGCGCGCGCCTGGACCATCGACCGCGGCACCAAGGCGCCGCAGGCGGCCGGCGTGATCCATACCGATTTCGAGAAGGGCTTTATCCGCGCCGAGACCATCGCCTATGACGACTACGTCGCGCTCGGCGGCGAAGCCGGCGCCCGCGACGCCGGCAAGCTGCGCCTGGAAGGCAAGGACTACGTCGTCGCCGACGGCGACGTGATGCATTTCAGGTTCAATACCTGATCACCGCATTCCGCCCTGGCCCTGATCGCGGATCGCGCCAAGATGCTCGTTGATGCGGAACACGATCAGGATGAATTCGGCGACGATGCGCGAGAGCACGATGCCGACCACGATGCTGGTGAGCGAGGCGAGCAGCAGGATGAAGCCGCCGAACGGGCTGATCGCCATTGCGGCCAGGCTCCAGAGGATTCCGTAAATGCCGAACAGCACGATCACGCCGATGACTAGCCAGTAGAACGTCTTGATGATCGTGGGGGTGATAAAGCGGTCCCACTGAAACAGGTCTTGAAAATCGAACATCGGTGGATTCTCCCGGCCAATCGATCTTGAGTCGCGCGCAAGCAGGGCTAGCTCCGAACCTCAGTCCGGGCAAGTCGGGGGGCGGTACGCAAGGACGATGCTTCCCCGCTATGGTGGTCCCCCTTGAAAGCAAGCCATGCGGGCGGGCGGGTTGAGATTGCCGCAAATAACGGCCACAATCAGGCCCCTCTCTCCTGAAATCCCCAACATGACCACGCTCACTTTCGAAGACTTCAACATCGGCCATTTCGGCACCTTCGGGCCGCGCCACGTCACGCGCGAGGAGATACTGGCCTTTGCCGCCGAGTTCGATCCACAGCCGATGCATCTCGACGAAGAGGCGGCGAAACGATCGATGCTCAAGGGCCTGTCCGGCTCGGGCTGGCATCTCGGCTCGCTCACGATGCGGATGCTGGCCGACGGCTTTATCTGCCGCACGGCCTCGCTCGGCTCACCCGGCGTCAACGAGATGCGCTGGCTGTCGCCACTGCGCCCGGGCGACGATTTGACGCTGGATGTCGAGGTGGTGGAAGCGCGCGTCTCGCAGAGCCGACCTTCGACCGGCATCGTGACGTTCAAGTGCACGGTGCGCAATGCGGCCGGCGTGATGTTGTGCGAGATGGAGTCGCCGATCATCATCGGTCGGCGCGCGGAAGCGGTGACGGGGTAGCATCGATGCGCTTCTTCGAGGACATTGAGATCGGCGCGCGGCGCGAGCTCGGCTCGTTCACCTTCACCGCCGAAGACATCAAGCGCTTCGCGGCGCAGTTCGATCCGCAGCGCTTTCACCTCGACGAGGAGGAAGGGCGAAAGTCGCTGTTCGGCGGACTGGCAGCGTCGGGCTGGCACGTCGCCTCCGTCTGCATGAAGCTCCTGGTGGCCGACGGCAAGCGGCTGGCGCAGGAGATGGCCGCGCGCGGGGACGAGGTCGCGGTATGGGGACCTTCGCCCGGCTTTCGCGAACTGCGCTGGATCAAGCCGGTCCTGGCCGGCGACACCATCAGCTACGCCAATGTGGTCGAGACCAAGCGCACCTCCGAGAAGCGTCCCGAATGGGGCATCCTGCAAGGCCGCAACACCGGCACCAACCAGCGCGGCGAACTCGTGTTCTCGTTTCTGGCCACCGCCTTCGTTCCGCGCCGCAAGGCGGGCTGAAACACAGCCGGCGTGGTTACGGGAACCTTGCCGCGCTCTTTAACCGTATTCGACGAATTCCGGATACGATCTATTTGCTAACCCATTTTGAACTTTCTGCCGGCCATATCAGACGCAAGGGTAAGCACCGTGGGGACGACTATGGCAGATCGTGTCGGACTGAAAGTTCTGGGCGCAATTTTCGCGACCATCACGGTTGCGGTGATGCTGACCACCGGCATGGTGGTGAAGGGCTATGCCGACGGCGCCTTCACGCTCGAGGGCAGCGCGATCGTCCGACGCTGATCTTCAGCTTCTGCTAACCATCAGCGGCCATCGTGCGGTGTCAGCGGCTCCAGATCAACACCATCACCACGGTCGCCGCGATCAATAGTCCGACGAAGCGGAGCATGATGGTGCCGACACTGTGCGGCGATTGCCGCAGCGGGATGGGATCGGTGTTGTCGGGCCGAACGCTTTGCATCAGTGCTGTTTTCCCCAAGAAACGGCGTGCCAAAGCGGCAGCATCCGTCGCGGCGTGATCCAGATTCACGCTCAGTCACAAATCATTACGCTCTAAGTTCGAGCATGATCTTTTCCCGATCACGCTCAGGCGCGCGTTGCGCTTTTATCTTTCAAATCATTTTAGTCAAATAGAAACCGCCGCATCCTCCGCATGGGCGATGCGGCGGTCATGAACTCCCAAGCAATCGCCGAGACTAGCTGTTGCGCAGCCCGTCGGCGGCGCGCTTCCACTGCGTGACGTTGTCGGCGATCATGCGAGTCGACTTCATCGCGGCCTGGCTGAGCTGGGCATAGCCCGAGATCTCGCGCTGGACGCGCTGGCCTTCGGCATGCAGGAGGTCGCGCAGGCTTTCGAGCTCGGAGATCAACTTCTCGATCTCCGCGAGCGACGTGCCGGCGACGCGCTGGATCAGCGAGTTGACATTGTTCACGGTGGCCTCGGTGTTGGGCTCGAGTGGTTCCGTGTTCACCTGCGGCTGCGGCGACCGGCGCAGATAGGCGATATCGTTGCGCACGAATTCGCGGATGCCGGCCTCGACGTCCGAGACGGCGGCGAGGTTGTTGTCGACTTCCGTCCCTTCTACTTCTGTTTCAACTTGCTCGGAACGATTGGTGGCGTTCATCGGCTATTCCTCTGTTACGCAATGACGCGAGCGCGGAAGTCCCCCCGCCGCACGACGACGTGAAGGGGCAACCATAGGCGCCCGATTTTGACCGCATCTAGGCCAAGTTGCGGCAATGGTTCGATCATTCCTTAAGGGATTGCGACCGCGGCCGGCCTCACCAGCTCCGCTTGAACCCGGCCGTTAGGCTCTTGTTAACCGGGCCCTGGGCGCTTTCGCCGATCGAGCCGGAGATGGTGACGCCGTCGAACAGCTTCTGCTCCGCGCCGATCCGGTGCAGCCATTTGTCGTCGCCGGTCGCGAGCGTCTGGCCGGCGATGAAGCTGGTTCCGCTGCTGTTGATGCTCAGCCTGGCCGATTGATCGGCCTCATAGCTCCGCGAGGGATGGCTGACGATGCCGGGCACCGGCACCACGCCCTGCTGGATCAGGTTGTAGCCGTTCTGCAGCGTCAGCGAATACTGGTCGGCGAGCGGCACCGATTTGCTGATTGAGGTCCCGAACCGGGTTTGGTCGCTACCGGGATCGACTCGGGCTTCGACCGAGGTCTTGTCCCAGATCGAGGCAACGCCCGGCGCGGTGATCGCGGCCCAGGCGGTGCCGGAGGATTGCGGCAGGCTGCCGCCATTGGCGAGCCGTTCCGACAGCAACTCGGAATTGGTCAGCGTGCCCTGGCGCGCGACCGTCATGTCGACGCCAATCCGCGTGTCCCAGAACGGCGAGATCGATTGCTTGACCGAGACCGCGGACGTGCCGTTCGCGTTGTTGTTCGACGACCATGCGGCATCACTGCCATCCGCCTTCTTCGGCGCGGTGGCCTTCTTCGGCGTCAACACGGTGTCGGAAGGCGAGGCATCGGCGCTGAGCAGGCTCCAGTCGAGCTTGTCCACGTCGACGTCCTTCATCACGTCGGCGTTATTTGCCTCGGGCTCGGACGCAGCCTCCTCGGCGGCCGGCGTCTCATCGTGGATACCGCTCCAAGGAGAAATTTGCGGCGACGTCTGCGCCATCGCCGGCAGCACCATCGCGATGCCAAGGCCTGCAGCCAGCATCGGCAACCACGCCCAGCCAGATCGTTGTTTGGAAGTCATTCCCGCAGCCCGCATTCCAGCCAGAGCGATACGTGATGGTAGCGCAAAATTATGACGGCGACATCGTTGTCCGGCGTGACAGCATGTAGCACGGATCGGATCGTCGTGGCCGGGCACAAGAGCGTGAAGGTGTCAGCTGATGTCCCGGCCATCCACGCCTTCCCGGGGCTGGCGAAGGAAGGCATTTGGATACCCGAGAGCGCCCGGGTACGACGAAACTGGAGGTGACTATTGCGCTGCTGCGATCCGCGGCAGGTGGATCGGATAGCCGACGGTCTGCTCGACCAGGTCGAAGCTGTCGACCAGCACGCGCAAGCGGGTCAGCAGGCCGCCACGGAATTGCGCGAAATGCGCGATCCGCACCGCGATCGGCTTGTTCGAATCCTGCGCAGTCAGCGAATAGCGCATCATCGATGCCGCGGAATCGACTCCAAGCATGATGGACTCGCGCTCGAAGCGGCGGACGCGGAAGTTCTCGCCGATCTGCCTGATCACCTCGAGCGCAGCGGGCTTGCCGTGGCGCGCACCGAAGAAAGAAAATAGATCGATCGGTCCATAGATCGCCCATTCGACGTCCTCGTCGAGCAGGGCGGCAATATCCGCGAATTGGCGTTCGTTGATCGCGCGGTGAAACGCGCGCGAAAAACGCCAGAGACTATGCTCTGTCATTCATCGTCTTCCCGAATCTGGATTGCAAATCAGCAACGGCAAAAAGGGCGTCCGCACCGACGCCGCGCCAGATTGCTGCACCTCAAATTTCACCGTTTCAAATAGAGCGACCGTGCCAGAACGCAATTGTTATTTTTGCATTGCACAAATGCAGACTTTTTTGCGGGATTTTGCCTGAATCCGCCGACCGCGGCCCCGTCAGCGGTCGCGACGGGCGACATGCTCGTGCTCGATTGCGACCTCGGCGTCGCGGATCGCGAGCACGGCGAACAGCAGCGCGCCGCCAATGCCGCCGATCACAGCGCCCAGCGGCATGAAGGTGAAGAACACCAGCGCGCCGCCATCGCCTTCAAAATTCGAGGTTTTGAAGATTCCGATCCAGGCAAGCCCAGCACTGATGCCGAGCGCGGCGCCGCTGAGCGCCCCGAATGCCAGACCCAAGAGCGCCAGCAACGCGATTTTCATGATGTCTTGTCAGCCCCGTCGTCCGCAGCATCCCGCGTAATTGGTCACGCAAGCGCCGGTGAGGTTCAACGTGACGGGGAAGTAATGCGAGTGTCGTTCCGTCGCGCGTGGAGCGGTCACAGCGTGTAAGTCGCGCTCTCGCATCTCACTCCGCTGTCGTCCCGTCGAAAGACGGGACCCATAACCACAGGCAGTTGTTATTGGGCGAGCAAGCGGTTGCAGCGAAGCGCATTACAAAGGCCAGTGGTTATGGGTCCTGGCCTTCGCCAGGACGACGGAGGAGAGGTTCTGATTCGAATTTCAAACAGCGGACCCGTAGGATGGATAGAGCGAAGCGAAACCCATCGGCTTCGGAACAAGCCGCGCAAATGATGGGTTTCGCTTCGCTCTACCCATCCTACGTCTGATTCAAGCGGCGGATGTGAGTTCGCGTTCTCGCGACGCGTTGCGTCCGAGGTTTGCTTCACTTTCCACCCTCCTCGATATCAGAGGGCGCAGGGAAAGCCGGGTGCTGGTTGCACCCGTGGGTCCCGTGCAACAAAAAGCACGGGGGTAGGACCACAGGTTCAACCGAAGCATTCCGGCTTTCCCTGCGCAGTGGTTTTAACGGTTTCCTTCGCGCTCTCCCCGGTGACCGGGCTTTCTTGCCACCGTCATCTCTCGCGCAAACTTGTTCGCGCAAAAAACTTAGCGCCAGCGTCGGGGCGCCAGGACCACACGACTTCGCCGTCCGTGCTGCGCGTGCTCGTCAGTCACACGCTTCACGTCCACCGCATCTCACCGCAACGTTCGTGACGATCGCGACCCGCCCCTCATTCGCCGTGAGACGCGCGGAGTTAAATCACTGATTTGCCCGACGACGGAAGCAGAATGTTTTTTCCGCAAGGGCTGGACAGGCTTTGGCTGATTTGCCCGTCGTGTTGATTTGTCGCACCTACTGCTTCCACTTCGTCATTGCGAGCGCAGCGAAGCAATCCATAGCGCCACACGCGGAGGCATGGATTGCTTCGCTGCGCTCGCAATGACGGGTATTGTCATCGCTTCTTCCACCCGCCTCTTTTCCCCGGCAGCCCGCCGCTCGATCGTGGCGACGGGCCGAACTCCGGCCCTGACTGCCGCGAGTCGGTTGGCTGGATGATCCGGCTGGTACTGCCGAACGGCTTTGCTGGCTTCGCACCAGGATTCGGGCGGAAGGGTAGGGACTCCGGGCCGTGCATTTCGTCGAGATGGGGCTTGTGGATTTTTGATCCGGAGCTGCCGCCGGCCTTGATGGCCGACGACACGCTTTTCTTCTTCATTGCGCTGACCGGCAAATTGGCGGCGTCGCCGTATTTCCTGGTGCCGGCGTAGGCGCCGGCCTTGCCTTGCACGGTGCGCTGCTTGACGGTGGGATCGTCGACGACGGCCATTTCGGTGGCGCGCAGGCGCTTGACCTCGTCGCGCAGGCGCGCGGCTTCCTCGAAGTTCAGGTCGGCGGCGGCTTCGCGCATCCTTGTCTCGAGATCGGCGAGCACCGCCTCGAAATTGTGGCCAATCGAGATCACGTCGTCGGTCACGCTGCCGTCGCGGATATCGACCAGCACATGGTCGCGCTCGTAGACGGAGTTGAGGATGTCGCCGATCGACTTCTTCACGCTCGCCGGCGTAATGCCGTTGGCGGCGTTGTATTCCATCTGCTTTTCGCGGCGGCGGTTGGTCTCCGCAATCGCGCGCTCCATCGAGCCGGTCATGCTGTCGGCATAGAGGATCACCTTGCCGTCGACGTTGCGCGCGGCGCGGCCGATGGTCTGGATCAGCGAGGTCTCGCTGCGCAGGAACCCTTCCTTGTCGGCGTCGAGGATTGCGACCAGCGCGCATTCGGGAATGTCGAGACCCTCGCGGAGCAGGTTGATGCCGACAAGCGCGTCGAACGCGCCGAGGCGGAGGTCGCGGATGATCTCGATGCGCTCGATGGTGTCGATGTCCGAATGCATGTAGCGCACGCGGATGCCCTGCTCATGCAGATATTCGGTGAGGTCCTCCGCCATGCGCTTGGTCAGCACGGTGATCAGCGAGCGATAGCCCGCCGCTGCCGTTGCGCGAACCTCGCCGACGAGGTCGTCGACTTGCGTGCGTGCGGGACGGATGTCGACTGGCGGATCGATCAGGCCCGTGGGGCGGATCACCTGCTCGACGAAGACGCCGCCGCTCTCGTTGAGCTCCCAGCCGCTGGGCGTGGCCGACACCGCGACCGTCTGCGGCCGCATCATGTCCCATTCCTCGAACCGCAAGGGTCGGTTGTCCATGCAGGAGGGCAGGCGGAAGCCATATTCGGCCAGCGTTGCCTTGCGGCGGAAGTCGCCGCGGAACATGGCGCCGATCTGCGGGATCGAGACGTGGCTCTCGTCGGCGAACACAAGCGCGTTGTCGGGCACATATTCGAACAGCGTCGGCGGCGGCTCGCCGGGACGGCGTCCGGTGAGGTAGCGCGAATAGTTCTCGATGCCGGCGCAGCTCCCGGTCGCCTCCATCATCTCGAGGTCGAAGGTGGTGCGCTGCTCAAGCCGCTGCGCTTCGAGCAGCCGGCCCTGGTCGTTGAGTTGGTCGAGCCGCTGCTTCAGTTCGCTCTTGATCGACTTGATCGCCTGCACCAGCGTCGGCCGCGGCGTCACATAGTGCGAGTTGGCGTAGATCTTGATGAATTCGAGCTCGTCCTGCTTGTGGCCGGTGAGCGGATCGAACTCCTCGATATTCTCGACGACGTCGCCGAACAGGTTCACGCGCCAGGCGCGGTCCTCATAGTGCGCCGGGAAGATGTCGATGACGTCGCCGCGGACGCGGAAGGTGCCGCGGGTGAAGTCGGCCGAGGTGCGCTTGTACTGCAGGGCGACGAGGTCGGCGATCAGTTGGCGCTGGTCGATGCGCTCGCCCTTCTTCAGCGCGAACGTCATCGCGGTATAGGTTTCGACCGAGCCGATACCGTAGATGCAGGAGACCGAGGCGACGATGATGACGTCGTCGCGCTCGAGCAGAGCGCGCGTCGCGGCGTGACGCATGCGGTCGATCTGCTCGTTGATCGAGGAATCCTTCTCGATATAGGTGTCGGTCCGCGGCACATAGGCCTCGGGCTGGTAGTAGTCGTAGTAGGAGACGAAGTATTCGACCGCGTTGTCCGGGAAGAAGTTCTTGAACTCGCCATAGAGCTGCGCGGCGAGCGTCTTGTTCGGCGCCAGGATCAGGGCAGGGCGCTGCGTCGCCTCGATCACCTTGGCCATGGTGTAAGTCTTGCCCGAGCCGGTGACGCCGAGCAGCACCTGGGTACGGTCGTTGCGGCCGATGCCTTCGACCAGTTCCGCGATGGCGGTCGGCTGGTCGCCCTTCGGCTGATAGTCGGACTTAATCTCGAAGCGGACGCCGCCCTCGGACTTTTCCGGGCGCGGCGGACGGTGCGGGGTCCACACCCGCATCGAGCCGTCGTCTTTCCGGAACTCGGGACGGCCGTCGCGGATCAGGTTCTCGAGCGCCTCGGCGGTCGCCTTGACCCCGAGCGCCTCCATCTTGTTGCGCGGCGGGCGGGCCAGCGCCTCCTCATCGTCCTCAGCGGTGGGCAGGCCGAGCTGTCGCGCCAGCTCCGGATCGAGCGTGGGCACCGTCGCCGCGGTGCCGTAGTTGGCCTGGGGCGCCTCGTCGAAGCCGCCATGCTGGTCAGCCGGAGCCAGGCGATCGCTCGGAAATTCCTTCGGCGTCGAGGCGCGCGCGCGGTGCGCTGCGGCCTCGCCGCCGGCGCGGCGGTCGCGTGAATTGTCCGGCGGCGGCTGCAGGCCCGTGGACGAGCCGATGCCGCTTTCGCCGCGGTTGATGGCGGGGTTCAAGAGTTCGGCGAGCGCCGGCGCGATCGGGAGAACGTCGGGCCGATGCGCTTTTGACTTGGGGGATTTGCCGGGCTTTTTGGGGGTATCAGGTTTCTTCGCCATGGGGCGAATATGGGACTGAAACCGCCGCCATGAAAGGGCAAACGTGGCTGTGGGCCCGCTCTGTCAGCAGGTGTCAGCAGGGGCGAAATGGCGGAGATTTTCGACGCGGCGGTTGCCTCTTCGCCTCTCCCGCTTGCGGGAGAGGCCGGATTGGGAGCGTGGCGACCAATCCGGGTGAGGGCTGTTTCCGCTTGTTAAGTCCAATGCTGTGTGACCGCGTCAGCGTGCGTTGTCGGTCACCGCATTCGCGGAGGCACCCCTCACCCGGCGCTGCGCGCCGATCTCTCCTCGCGAAGGGCGGGGCGAGGTGAAGCGAGCCGTCAGCAGGCGGGCGAGGTCTTCTCGACGATGTTGAGATGAATCCCGCCGCAGCCGGTGCAGCGCATTGCCCAGTATTCGGCCCTACCGGGAATGACGCGGAGCAGGGCGAGCTCGGCCTTGCATTCCGGGCAATTGTTCAGGAACGGCCGCGCGGGCGGAGGTGACGGCGCCGGCTCGGCTTCGCAGCGCGGCGCGACCACGGCGGTGCCGATTATCGCGAAGTCGGCGACGGTTCGGTTGAGATCACCCCATAGCGCCGGCCGTAGCGGTCGATCTGCGCTTTCGCGTGGGCGATCGCCGCATCCCGATCGGACCACGCAAAGCCGAGCTCGAGTGTCGGAAACGAGATGCCATCGATGACGACCGGCTCGCGATCGGCTCGTTGAATCCTGGCGTGCCATAGCCCCTTCCCTGCCTCAAATGAGTTGATCTCAAAGGCGCCGTAAATCATGCCTGCGATCCCAGGTTTTTCCCGCGGGGGACCAAACCACGCCCTGGGCGGCGAACTTTGTGAACTGGATCACACTGCGCAAGAATCTTTCGTTACAGGCGCGCGGACCGGTGCGGAAGTGGCGTGACGAGCTCACTCCCTCCGGTAAGGCGCGCAAATGTATCGCTCCGTTGATGTGCAGACTCGGGAAAAGCTCGGCGCGGTTGGTGAATGCCATGCAACAACTCGTTCGCAATCATCTTCGGTGTGAGAGCGACCAGGAGAACTCTGCCCTTGGACATGGCGTTTTCCATCAACGCGACCAGGGGGTCGTCAAATATAAATGCAACCAATAATTGTTTATTATTGCCAGTCTCGGTCGCGCTGTCCAGCCGTCAGGGCTGCGACAATGTGATCATTACCTGCTCGTCTCGTCCCTCACGAGGGATCGCTGCCCCTTGGCCCGCGTGGCGGGCTCGGCCGCGGCGCGGATGATCCAGCGGCGGAAGGCGGCAAAGTCGCGCTGACCGGTGCGGAAGCCATGATAGACGAGATACCAGCGCATGCCCTTCGGCACGCTCAGCTCGAACGGCGCGACCAGCCGCCCCGCGGCGAGGTCGTCGTCGATATAGGGACGGATTCCCATCGCGACGCCAAGGCCGTCGACGGCCGCCTGCAGCGCCTGGCCGTAAAATTCGAACTCAGGCCCGCGCGCCGTGACCCTGGCAATGCTCGCGGCCTTCAGCCATTTCGGCCAATCGTCGGGCGAGTGCGCGACGCGGAGCAGGCTTCTCCCCTTCAGGTCGCTCGCGCGCTTGAGCTGGCTCGCCAGCCGCGGCGCGCACACCGGGAGGAGATCGGCGGCGAACAGCGGCTCGGCCACCAGCCCCGGCCAGTCGCCGTCCCCGAGCTTGATGCCGCAGCTCCAGTCGTCGCTGAACGGCTCCGGCGCCGCGGCGCCCCCGGTGGTGATGCGGACCTCGATCTCGGGCTCTTCCTTCTGGAAATCGGCAAGCCGCGGGATCAGCCATTTCATCGCAAACGTCGGCCCGACGCCGATAGTCAGGACACGGACGCTCGCGGGCGCGGTCACCTGTGCCGTCAGGCTCGCCAGCGCATCGAAGATCGGCGTCAAGCCGCTCTGGTAGAAGCGGCCGGCCGCCGTGGTGACGAGGCGATTGGCCTTGCGTTCGAACAGCGCCACCCCGAGCCGCTCTTCGAGCAGATGCACCATCCGGCTGATCGCGGCGGCCGTGACGTTGAGCTCGGCGCCCGCGGCGGCAAAGCTGCCGGTGCGCGCCGCCGCCTCGAATGCCTTGATGCCGTTGAGAAAGAGCAGCCGCCGCAAGCCTGTTACCCTCAGGAAAACTGATGCCAGGAGGAGATAACTCAGTTTGCGCGCCGTGTCCAAGCGGGGCAGAAAACATCATCAGGAGGAAACACGGTGAGCCCGCTTGTGATTGCAGCCCTTGGCGTGCTGATGGTCGCGACGGCATTCCTGTCGGGGCTGTTCGGCATGGCCGGCGGGCTGATCCTGATTGGCGTGCTGCTCACCATCCTGCCGCTGCCCTCGGCGATGGTGCTGCATGCGATCACGCAGATGGCCAGTAACGGCTGGCGCGCCTTGCTGTGGCGGGCGCATATCCGCTGGCGGCCGGTCGCGGTCTACCTGATCGGCTGCGGCGTGGCGCTGGCGATCTGGTCGGCGGCGCGCTACGTGCCGGACAAGCCGATCGCGCTGCTCCTGCTTGGCGTCACGCCCTTCATGGCACGGCTGATGCCGAAGGGAATAAAGCCGAACCCCGACAGCATCTGGCAAGGCAGCTTCTACGGCTCGGCCTGCATGGGGCTGATGCTGATGACCGGCGTCTCCGGCCCGCTGATGGACACCTTCTTTCTCGGCGGCAATTTCGGCCGCCGCGAAGTGGTCGCGACCAAGGCGACCTGCCAGGTGGCGAGCCATTTCACCAAGCTGATCTATTTCGGCGGCATCATCGACCAGGCCGCGACGCTCGATCCGGTGTTGGCGGGCGTGGCTGTCGCGGCCTCGATGCTCGGCACCACGCTGGCGCGGCGAATCCTGGAAGCGATGAGCGACACGCAATTTCGCACCTGGGCGAACCGGCTGATCACGACGGTTGCAAGCTACTACATCCTCTATGGCGGCTGGCTGCTCGTCGCGCGTAACAGCGCGATGGCGCATTGACGGAGGAAGTCCGATGGCGGAGGCGACGGATGCGTTGGTGCTCGATCTCGTCGAATGGATCGCGCGCGAGCCGCGGCCTTATGCCGAGGTGATCGAGACCTGGCGCACCTCGTGCCCACGGCTGACGATCTGGGAAGACGCCGTCGACCGCGGCTATGTCATGCGCCGCCCGACAGTCGAGGGTTTGCGGGTGGTGGTCACCGAAACTGGCGAACGATTCCTGCGCGAGCACGGCCGCGCTGGCTGAGTGCCCTATAACAGCGCAGTGGCAAACGCTCTACCTGGCGAGGTGCGGGCGGATGATCTCGATCATGCGGTCGGCCGAGGTGCCCGGCGGGAAGAAGCCGAGATAGCCGCCATCGCGATCCATCAGATAGATGAACGCGGTGTGATCGACAGTGTAGTTGTCTTTCCCAAGCGGCACCTTGGCGCTGTAGACCTTGTAGGCGTCCGCTGCCTTGCGGATCGCATCAAGGCTTCCGGTCAATCCGATCAGGCGCGGATGAAACAGCGGCACGTATTCCGCCAGATGCTGCGGCGTGTCGCGTTCGGGATCGACGGTGATGAACAGGGGTTGCACCTTGTCGGCATCATTGCCGAGCCGGTCCATAGCAAGCCCGATCGCCTGCAGATCGGTGGGGCAGACATCGGGGCAATAAGTAAAGCCGAAATAGACCAGCATCAGCTTCCCGCGGAAATCGCGCTCGGTGCGGATATGGCCGGTGTGGTCGACAAGCTCGAACGGACCGCCGACCGGCTCCCGGTTCCACATCAGGATGTCCATGATCTCAGCCGCCGATCGCGCCGGCGCATCGCCCGCGCAGGCAGGCGCCAGCATCAGCCACAGGCCGATGCCGACACTGCTGATGGCGCGCAGGATCATGCCCCGAAGGAGAGGCGGCTGCCCGTCGTGGTGACGAGCACCTTGTCGCCCATCTGCGCGCTTGCCTCCTGGACGAAGTTCAGCCCGCTGCAATGCATGGGCACCACGACATCAGGCTCGAGTTTCTTCATCTCGGCCACGACCTCGGTGAGGTAGTCCTTCGGCGCCGGTCCGAGATGGAAGCCGCCGACGACGGCGTGCACCTTCTGGATCCCTGAGACCTCCTGCGCCTGCTTCACCGAATTGACGATGCCGACATGGCCGCAGGAGCTGATCACCACCAGCCCCTTGTCTTTCACGTTGAAGCAGGTCGCATGCTCGTGGATGTGCTCGTCCGGGACGATCTTGCCGTCCATCTCGGCCGGCAAATAGTGGCTGGCGTTGCAGCCGAGCCCATCCTTCATGCCGAACTCGACCCAGGTCTGCGGCAGGATACGCTCGATGCTGCGTCGCGTGATCTTGCCCGTCGTGAACGCATGGCCGGCGATCACGGTCGGCGTTTCGCAGAGAACGGTCGTGACGTTATGCGCGGCAAGCTCGCGGCGGTCGAGCGTGCCGAAATCGGCGAACTGACCCTTGGTCGGCGTCGCGTTGACGCGATGGCAGAAATTGTCCTCGCCGCCGGCGTAGAGCTTCACGTCCGCCGGAAGCTTGCCGCGATATTTATCCAGAAAGCCGATCAGGCCGCCGAAATGATCGTAGTGCCCGTGGCTGACGATCAGCGCGTCGAGCTTCGCCGGCTCGACGCCCACCAGCTCCATATTGTTGATGAGCACGTCGGGCGTGTAGCCGTAGTCCAGCATCAGCGTGCGCTGGGTGTCTGCGGCCTGAGATTCCAGCCACAGCGACAGGCCCCATTCATTGTGCAGCGACTTGCGGAAGTCTGCGCTTCGTGCCGGCGGCGCGATCGATACGCCGTTTGCCTGTTTCGGGCGGAAGAACATGTCGTAGCTGCTGTCGACCAGCACGCGGATCGACAGTCTGTCGACGGTCGGCACCTCGATCGGCGCTGCACTCGCGATCTCGACGCAGGAAAATCCGCCGGCAGCCGCGATGCCGGCGAGCGCGGCTGAACCTTTCAGAAAATCACGTCGTGGCAAATCTCTCGTCATTGAATCCTCCCAGACGACATTCTGACTGCAAAGAGCGCTCAAGCGTAGGACCGAGGCGAGCCCGCCTCAATCGCGCGGCGGTGCACCCGCCGATCAAATTCGCGCGCATGGCGTCAAGAAGCGGATTGACTCGGCACCGGTTCTGCGAGATTCATGCATTCGCATCTTTCTCCGATGCGCGTTCCCTCCCAGCCGCAGGATCATGCCCATGATCGACCTCCATTACTGGACCACGCCGAACGGCCACAAGATCACGATGTTCCTCGAGGAGACTGGGCTCGACTACAAGATCATCCCGGTCAACATCGGCAAGGGCGAGCAGTTCGCGTCGGAATTCCTGGAGATCGCGCCCAACAACCGGATTCCTGCGATCGTCGACCATGCGCCGAAGGGCGGCAGCAAGCCGATCTCGCTGTTCGAGTCCGGCGCGATCCTGCTCTATCTCGCCGAGAAGACCGGCAAGTTCCTGCCCGCCGATCTCTATGGCCGCTATGACGCGATCCAGTGGACGTTCTGGCAGATGGCCGGCCTCGGGCCGATGGCGGGGCAGAACCATCACTTCCGCAACTATGCGCAAGAGAAGCTGCAATATGCCATCGACCGCTATGTGAACGAGACCAACCGACTCTATGGCGTGCTCAACAAGCGCCTGATCGACCGCGAATTCGTCGCCGGCGACTATTCGATCGCCGACATGGCGAGCTATCCCTGGGTCGTCGGCTACCAGAACCAGGGCCAGAACATCGACGATTTCCCGCATCTGAAGCGCTGGCTGGAAACGATCCGGGAGCGGCCCGCCACGGTGCGCGCCTATGCCAAGGCGAAAGAGGTCAATCCGAATTTCGGCCAGCCCGCGATCCGCACCGAGGAGGAGCGCAAGATCCTGTTCGGCCAGACCGCGGCGGTGGTGCGGTAGCGCTGTTGTTGCCGTCATTGCGAGCGCAGCGAAGCAATCCATGTCGCCGCGTGCGGAAGCGTGGATTGCTTCGTCGCTTGCGCTCCTCGCAATGACGGCTAGTCTGACGGCCGACATCAGCGGGATTGATCCATGGCCATGAAACTGTTCGAACTCGTCGGCACGGACACGTCCCGTCCGTTCAGCCCGTATTGCTGGCGCATACGGATGGCGCTGGCGCACAAGGGGCTTGGCGCCGAGTCGATCCCCTGGTGCTTCACGCACAAAGAAGCGATCGCGCCGCACAAGTCCGACAAGGTGCCGGTGCTGCTCGACGGTGACACCACGGTGACCGACTCCTGGGCGATCGCCAATTATCTCGAGGACACCTATGCCGACCGTCCCTCGCTGTTCGGCGGCGAGGGCGGGCGCGCCATGGGGCGGATGCTGAACTGGTGGGGCGATGTCACTGTGGTCGGCGGCATCTTCCCGCTGATCGTCGCCGATATCCCCGCGCATCTCGCGCCTGACGACGTTGCCTATTTCCGTAGGACGCGCGAGGCGCGGCTCGGCAAGCCGCTGGAAGAGGCCGCGGCCACGCGCGATCACGCGGTCGAAGGCTTCTGTAGGAGTCTCGATCCGCTGCGGCTGACGCTGCGGACGCAGGCCTATCTCGGCGGCGACAAGCCGAATTATGCCGACTACATCGTGTTCGGCGGCTTCCAGTGGGCACGCGTGGTGAGCCCTTTCAAGCTGCTGGTCGAGAACGATCCGGTCTATGCCTGGCGCGAGCGCCTGCTCGACGCCTTCGACGGCATGGCGCGGAAGTCGCCGGGATACGAGGTGTAGAGTTCACCGTCATTGCGAGGAGCGAAGCGACGAAGCAATCCATGTCTTCACGCGCGGAGAGATGGATTGCTTCGCTGCGCTCGCAATGACGAGTGCTACAGCGCGCCGCGTTCGCGCAGCATCGCCAGCGCCGCGTTGAGGTCCGGCAGAACCGCGGCGCATTTGGCGCGCGTTTCCTCGGTCGGCGGGATCATGTCCGGCACCATCAGCGTGATCGCACCGGCGGCGTGGGCCGCGGTCACGCCATGGTTGGAATCCTCGATCGCGACGCAGGCTTGTGGCTTTACGCGGAGCCGTTGCGCAGCCAAGAGATACAGATCCGGGCTCGGCTTGCAGTGCGTGACGTCGTCCCGCGTCAGGATAGTGTCAAAGCGCGCGCGGATTCCTGCGAGCGTGAGGTGCTGGTCGGCAGAGCGGCGCGAGGAGGAGGTCACGATCGCCATCGGACATTGCGCGGACCGAAGCGCGTCGAGCAGCTCGACGGCGCCGGCCTTCAGCGGCAACCCTGCGCGAAGCATTTCGTCACGGTTGGCGGCGAAAGCCTTGTTGATCTCGGCGAGCGGGAAATCGTCGCCGTAGCGCCTCACCAGCATCAACTCGCATTCCGGCCCGGGAAGGCCGATCATGGCGTGGCAGAGGGTAGTGACATCGTCGGTATAGCCACGCGCGTTCAGCGCCGCGACCAGGCTGTCGAAATACACCTTCTCGGTATCGAGCAGCGTTCCATCCATATCGAGCAGGACGGCGCTGATGTCCCAGCGGCTCATCACATCGCGGCCGTATCGGTTTGCTGACTCGCGAGCGCGCGGAGGCAATCCGGGCACAGGCAGTCGCCGCCATCATGGGCCGGCATCGGCAGGCGGAAGGGTTCCGCCGCGCACCAGCACTCGCCCGACAGGTCGCAGGTGAAGCCCGTGCCGCAGCGTCTGCAGGAAAGCTGACGCGGGGTGCTTTCTTTCCGATTTGTCATGTAACCGGCCGCTCTCCTATTGCGGAATTAATCCGTGGTTCATCCGCATGCGCGCTATAATGTTGCGCTTCTTTGTTTGAGCATGATCTTTTCGGAAAACCGGTTCCCACTTTTCCGGATCATGCAAATCATAGACCGAGGACGCCCGAAGGGAAATCCGATGGCCCGCGATTCGCAAGCAGCCCTTGTTGCGCTCAATCGCTTCGGCTTCGGCGCCCGCGGCGGCGCTTCCGGCGATTTCGTCGACGCGGCATCCGATCCGCGCGGCTTTGTCAAATCAGAACTCAATCGCGCCAATGCCGCGCTCCTGGAGATGCCCGGGCTTTCCTCGACGCCGGCGCTCGGCAAGGCCCTGTTCGACTATCAGTTCGAGATTCAGCAGGCGCGCGACGCCGTCGCAAAATCGGGAGCAGTAACGGAAGCGCCGCCGACGGAACCCAAAGCGCAGCGCCGCAATCCGTCGATATCCTCGATCGCCACGGACATGACGGCCAAGGAGTCGATGGCATCATCCGCCGACGGCAATAACGTGAATGCCGCGATGGCGCGGCCGGATGCGATGCAGCCCAATCCGCCGAAGCCTCCGCCGCAACCGCCCAATGTCATTCAGAAGACGTTTCGCACTGAAGCGCTGGCGCGCATCCAGCGCGCCAGCTTCGCCGATTGCGGATTCGTCGAGCGCCTGGTCGTGTTCTGGTCGAACCATTTCTGCATCTCCGCCAATAAGGGCGGTCTGGCGCGGATCTGGGCTGGCTCGTTCGAGCGCGAGGCGATCCGGCCGCATGTGCTCGGCCGCTTCGCCGACATGCTGATGGCGGTCGAGCAGCATCCGGCGATGCTGTTCTTCCTCGACAACCAGCAATCCTTGGGTCCGGACTCGCGCGCCGGCATTAACCGCAACCGCGGCCTCAACGAAAACCTCGCGCGCGAGATCATGGAGTTGCACACACTCGGCGTCGGCGGCGGCTATACCCAGGACGACGTCACCGCGCTCGCGCGCGTCATCACGGGCTGGACCTTTGCCGGCCGGCAGGGCCAGCTCGGTCCGCCCGGTACCTTTGTGTTCAACGCCAATGCGCATCAGCCCGGCGCGCAGCGCGTAATGGGCAAGGTCTACGAGCAGAGTGGCGTGGCGCAGGGCGAGGCCGTGCTCGCCGATATCGCCCGCCATCCTTCGACGGCAAAATTCATCGCCACCAAATTCGCGCGCCACTTCGTGGCCGACGATCCGCCGCCGGCCCTGATGGCGCGACTGCAGGATGTCTTCGGAAGGACCGACGGCGATCTGAAGGCGCTCGCGACCGCGCTGGTGGATTCCAGTGAGGCGTGGGACGCGCCGCCGACCAAGATGCGCTCGCCTTACGAATTCCTGATCGCCTCCGGCCGGCTGCTCGGGCGCAATCCCGAAGATCCCTCCCGCTATCTGGGCGGCCTCAACGTCCTTGGTCAGCCATTGTGGTCGCCCGCCGGACCGAACGGTTTTCCCGATACCAGCGCGGCATGGGCCGCGCCTGAAGGCATGAAGCTGCGGCTCGATATCTCGGCGCAGATCGCCTCGCGCCTTGGCGACGGCATCGACCCGCGCGAGCTGCTCGATCTCGTCGCCGCGGATGCCGCCTCGCCGGACACGCGGCGCACCGTCGAGCGCGCGGAATCGCGGCAGCAGGCGCTGGCGCTGCTGTTGATGTCGCCGGAATTCCAGAGGAGGTGACGATGCAATGCTGTGAAGGGCTGCGATCACAGGCCACCTCGCGCCGCTCTCTGCTGCTTGGCGGCGCTGCGTTCGCCGCCTGGGCGTACTTGCCGAAATTTGCGCGCGCGGCTGACGGAGGCGATCCGCGGCTGGTCGTGGTGATCCTGCGCGGTGCGCTGGATGGCCTTGCGACAGTGGCGCCGATCGGCGACCCTGAATACGCCGGCCTGCATGGCTCGATCGCGCTCCGGCCGGATGGCCCGAACGCAGCCGTCATGCTCGACACCTTTTTCGGCCTGCATCCGGCGATGCCGGAATTCGCGCGAATGTATCGCGCCAAACAGGGCGCCGTGATCCATGCGGTCGCGACTTCCTATCGCGAGCGCTCGCATTTCGACGGACAGGACGTGCTCGAAAGCGGATTTGCCGGTCCGGGCAGGGTGCAATCGGGCTGGCTCAACCGCGCGCTCGAAGCGCTGCCGAAAGGCGAGCGCGTGACGCGCGCGCTCGCTGTCGGCCCGACGACGCCACTGGTGCTGCGCGGCGCGGCGCCGACCGTCGGCTGGGCGCCAGTCGCGCTGCCGCAGGCCGATGACGACACCGCGATGCGCCTGCTCGAGCTGTATCAGCATCGCGATCCCGCGCTCGCCTTGGCGCTCACGCAGGGCTTGCAGCTCGAGAAAGTCGCGAAAGGCGACGAGATGAAGCCGAAGCCCGGCACCAATGGCATCGGTGCGATGCGGCTGGTGGCGCGCGGCGCCGCGAAACTGATGGCGGCCGATGACGGGCCGCGGATCGGCGCGCTCGCTTTCGACGGCTGGGATACCCACGCCAAGGAGGGCGGGCCGGTCGGCCGTCTCGCGCAACTGCTCGGCGGCCTCGATGGCGCGCTGGCGGAATTCGAAGGCGGGCTTGGCGACCGCTGGCGCGATACCGTGATCGTGGTTGCCACCGAATTCGGCCGCACCGCGCGCATCAACGGCACCGAAGGTACCGACCACGGCACCGGCACCATTGCGCTGCTCGCCGGCGGCGCGGTGAAGGGCGGACGCGTGATCTCGGATTGGCCCGGCCTGAAGCCCGCCAATCTCTATCAGGGCCGCGACCTCGCGCCGACCACCGATTTGCGCGCCGTGATGAAGGGGGTGCTGCACGACCAGTTCGGCCTCGCCGAGCGCGTGCTGGCGGAGAGCGTGTTTCCAGACAGCCGCGCCGCCAAGCCAATGCAGGGGTTGGTATCGTAAAGCTCACACCCCAGCCGCGCCGTCGTCCCCGCCCTTGAGCCGGGACCCACAACCACAGATGCTGATTGTAGAAAGCGACCGGAGCCCTAGCGTCTTCATGACCAACGTCTGCAATGAATTGACTCAGCTTTGTACGAGCGTCGACTATTGCGGGCGTGACCTGCTTCTCGCTTGTCGCTCGACGGTCTTTCGCGGGGAAGTCACCAGCCGCAACCAGTCGATAGCGCCTGGCGTGTTCGCCCATCCGGCCCGGAAATCCACCACATAGTAGATCGCTTCATCCTCGTCACCAGGGCTGATGTATGACGGCAATGATTTGGGAACTGGTCTCTCGCCCAACAGGTAAGCCACCACATGGCCGTTGTCAGTCACAGCTTGCGTCAGTCGCGCCCGGCTTTCCTTGCAGTCGCCGGCTCGCCGAAATGCCGCCAATGCCTCCGTCCAGGACCATGCGGCTGCACCGTCATCCGGATAGTCCTTGAGAAGCAAGGCGAGGTCGTGGTCCCGTTGCGCTTCGACAAGCAGCGCCGCCAGAACGTACCTAGCCCCCTGGTTATCGTTCGGGTTTAGCCGCAGGATGTCACGAAGGTGGTCGATTGCCTCGCCCTGAACACCGCGGGCCCACAATGCTCGCGCTAATCCAAAACGCGCGCGCATGTAGGGCCGTGTTTCTAAGAAGCCCCAGAACTCTCCCACGTACTCTTCGAAGGCAGCATCACCAAGGGCCTGCCTTCCGACTTCGACGCCACGACGCCAAAGATTAAGCTCCTCATCCGAACTTGGCTTGGCATGCTCGGCCAGCAAAACATAGGCGTCCGCGCACAGTGGACTGATTGTCAGTGCCTCCTCGGCAAGTGCGATACGGCGCCTAGCCGTGCCTGCCTCCCAAGCGTCATAGATGAGGTCTTGCGCCCGGGCGAGCGCATCATGAGCATCTTCTTCGGACTTACGAGCCATTCCCTGATGCCTTTGCGATCGAGCAAGAGCAGGTTAAGGCATCGCCGACCCGACAGCTAGAGCGCAAATAGGACTTATCCCTTCGTAATCGCGTCGATCTGCGTCAGCTCTTCCGCGCTCAACGTCCAGCCGATCGCCTTGACGTTCTGCTCGACCTGCTCGACGCGCGTGGCGCCGGCGATCACGCTCGAGACTTGCGGGCGGGCGGCGAGCCAGGAGAAGGCGAGCTCCAGCAAAGTGTGGCCGCGCTCCTTGGCGAAGGCCTGAAGCTTGTCGACGATGTCCTCGTTGCGCGGCGTGACGTAGCGGTCGCGCAGCATCGGCACCTTGCCAAAGCGCGTGTCCGCCGGCGCCACTGCGCCGCGCTGATACTTGCCGGTCAGCAGGCCGCTCGCGAGCGGGAAGAACGGCAACAGGCCCAGATTGTATTCCTGCGCCGCCGGCAGCAGGTCCTTTTCGATATCGCGCACGAGAAGGCTGTATTCGTCCTGGCAGGAGACGAAGCGGTTCACGTTCATCGCACGCGCGACATATTCGGCTTCGGCGATGCGCCAGGACGGGAAGTTCGAATTGCCGATGTAACGCACCTTGCCCTGCCGTACGAGATCGTCGAGCGCGCGCAGGGATTCATCGATCGGGGTCAGCGGGTCGTAATCATGCTGCTGGTAGAGATCGATGTAGTCGGTCTTCAATCGCTTCAAGCTCGCTTCGACCGCCGACATGATGTAGCGCCGCGAGGCACCCTGCTTGGTGCCGTCAGTCGCCATCGGCTTGGAATATTTTGTCGCCAGCACGATGTCCTTGCGGCGATCGCCGAGCACGGTGCCGAGCACCGTCTCCGAGCCGCCCATGCCGGCATAGATGTCGGCGGTGTCGAACAGGGTGATGCCGAGGTCGAGCGCGCGGTGGATCACTTGGCGCGAGGTTTCGAGGTCGGTGCGCTGGCCGAAATTGTTGCAGCCGAGGCCGACGGCGGAAACGCGTAAGCCCGAGCCGCCGAGATTGCGAATTTGCATGGAGCGATCCGAAAATTGGAGGAAAGAGAATGTATTGTGGCCCGCACGCCAGTTCCTCGCAAGGCGGCGGCGGGCTCGCACATCATCGTCGGCTGCAGTGCAGCCATGAGCGGATGTCGCGCAAAAAAAAGCGGCCCCGGTCAGACGCGGCGACTGACGGGGACCGCTCGGGGGGCGTGTGATCCGAGACGGGGGGCCTGATCAAACGCGTAAGAAAGCCTAGCCGTGCTTTGTTACGCGCGGGTGACAGGCAAGTTATCCACAGCCGGCGGCGTGGCTCGCTTAATTCATGCTATTCGGCGGCGCGCAAAGCCGGGCCAAGCCCGCGATCAAGGGCGCGACCGATGCCGCGCAGGGAACGATAATAGTCAGCCTTATCAGGATCGTCGGTGCTGCGCACCAGATCGGTCACCGGCGTGTAGCTCAGCATGCGGCCGCCGTCGGGCAGCGCCGTGCAACTGAAGCGCAGCACCTGGCCATCGGCGAGGTTGATGTTGATCGGGGTGGAATCGCCGATCCGCATCATCTCGATGCGTCGCGCGATGAAGTCGTTCAATTCGTGCTTCGGCAATTCGTAGGCGCCGGTGTCGCGGCCATGATACATCAGCGCGATGAACGGCGGTTTGCTTTCGGCTTGCTCGTCGGCAAGCGCGAAATAGTCGCGGAAAGCGCGATTGATGAACTCCGCCCGCGTGTCCGAATCCAACAGCACGATGCCGATGTCGACCCGGTCGAGCGCGGCCTTCAGGCGCTCGGCAGTGGCATGATGCTTCTGCTCCCAGGCGAAGGCATCGATCCATTTTCGCCTGAGCAGACCGGTGATGACGGCTGTGACAATGGCGGTCGCCGCCAGCATCGCCATCCGCGCCAGGTCCGACAGGTCGTAGCCTGGCGTGGCGCGATGGTTGAGGAAGAAGATCGCCGAGCCCGCCACCGCGATGGCCGCACTCACGAGTCCCGACGCGATGCCGCCGATGGAACTTGCCAGCGCGACGATGCAAACGAACAAGGGCGCCGGATTCGGCACGGCGGCGAAATGTCTGTCGACGGCGAAGGCGGATAGCGCTGTCGCCATCGTCAGGGCAGGGCCCAGGATCGTGCGCCAGTTCAACTGCATGTTTGCGCCTCGTTACAACCGACGATAGGCGCGCAGTTTGACGACGGATTTCGCTTGCGGCGGGATTTTGCGCGTCACGCTTAAGAGCGGTTTGATGGCGCGCGCCAAGCTTTCGCATTGTTGGAGTCAAATGCTATGCGAATTGCGTCAAACCAGTTCCGTGGCATGGAGCGCTCAAGAAGATCTGCTCGGTCATGCTGTGGCGGACCATTGCAAGAGGATATCGATGCCCACGATTTCGCCGACCATCCTGCCGATCCTGATGCTGTTTGCCTCCAACGTCTTCATGACCTTTGCCTGGTACGGGCATCTGAAGTTCAAGGCGAGCCCGCTGCCCGTGGTGATCTTGGTAAGCTGGGGCATCGCCTTCTTTGAGTATTGGCTCGCCGTGCCGGCCAACCGCTGGGGCAGCGCGGTCTATTCGGCGGCGCAGCTCAAGACCATGCAGGAGGTGATCACGCTGGTCGTGTTCGCGGGCTTTTCGGTGCTCTATCTCAAGGAGCCGCTCGGCTGGAACCACGCACTCGGCTTTGCGCTGATCGCCGCCGGCGCGTTCCTGATCTTCCATAGGTTCACGTGATGGGTTGCGGCACTGTTTTGAGTGGAGAGGGAATCCCTGCCGCTCCAAGCGGAACCATCTCGCGCTACTTCGCGGCGCGAGGCAGGACCCGCACCACCGGCGCACCATCCTCGCCACGGGTGCTGGTGACGATCAACAGCGAGGCCGCGAGCAGGATCGCGACGGTCAGTCCAACTGTTACCAGTCCAACAGGTGTCTTCAACATGCTCTGGTCGCGATCTCAGTCATCGCGCCTTGCGTTGGTGACGATTGTAGAAAAGGAAACCACCGGATCAGGTCGAAAGCGGCATCGCCATCGTGACCTCGACACACAGTGACAACGCGCCGATCGTGACCGAAATGGCGATTGCGCTCGCCAGTCGGGACGGGACTGCTGGCGCGGGGCGGCTCTTGGAGCCGGCCGTGCCGGGCGACCATGTCATGGTCAAAATCCTCGCATGCGCGGGCGAATCACCCGCGTTGTCTGGCCCGAGGATTCGCAATCGTCGCCGGCAATATTGCGGCGGTGACCGTGAGAAAAATGGCAGAACCACGGCATAGCGCGAGGTTTTACCCGTAATTCTACGGGCTATGCCCGCAATTCCCGCTATTCAGCCCCTGCCGCGATGCCGGTGGCGTCGTCGAATTCGGCCTCCGGCCGCCAGTCCATCGCGACGAAGCCGGGGACCTGCTCGACCCGCCTGAGCCAGGCGCGGATCGCGGGAAAGGTGACGAGGTCGAAATCACAGCGGTCGGCGAGGTGGGTGTAGCCGTAGAGCGCGATGTCGGCGACCGTGAGCTGGTCGGCGGCGAAGAAGCGCGCGATCTTGAGATGGTTTTCCATCACCTGCAGCGCGGCATAGCCGCGCTCCATCCAATCCTCCAGCGCATGGGTCTGGAGGTCGCGGCCGCCCTTCACCAGCGATAGCCAGAAATAGGCCGCGCCGATATTCGGCTCCAGCGCATGCTGTTCGAAGAACATCCACTGCAGCGCCTCGGCCCGCTCGATCTTCGACTCCGGCGCGAGCGGCGTGCCGCCGGCGACATACCAGAGGATGGCGTTGGATTCGGCGAGATAGCGGCCGTTCTCGACTTCGAGCAGCGGCACCTGGCCGCTCGGGTTCTTCGCCAGAAACTCCGGCGTGCGACTCTCGCCGCGCAGGATGTCGACCTCGACCGCCTCATAGGGCGTATTGAGCAGCGCCAGCGCAAGGCGAACCTTGTAGCTGTTGCCGGAGCGCTGCATCGAATAGAGCTTGTACATCTTGCCCGAGTTCACCAATCGAAGCGCGTGAGCGGCAGTTTGGCGCCGCAAACGCAACCCCACAATGATGCCGATGGGGGTGCGTCGCAAGAGCTGCGGGATGGAAAAAGTCGAAAACCGCTCCCGCAACGCACGCGTGCAGAATGATTCCATTGGCGCAGCAATGATCACGCCTCTGCTATCAGGTGATGGCAGCGGGTCTGATCGAGGGTCCGCCACGTGAGGCTGCGGCAAAAGTGCCGAGGAAACCCCGCTTTTCGCTTGCCGCTGCACCGCAACAGTCCTAGAAACGAGGTCGCGCTGTTGTTGCGCTTTTCCCAACATAGTCCGGAGACGATGATGTCCTTCCTGTCCGCTGCGCTTGACCGTGTGAAGCCGTCCGCGACGATTGCGGTCACGGATAAAGCACGCGCGCTGAAAGCGGCGGGCCGCAACGTCATCGGGCTGGGCGCCGGTGAGCCGGATTTCGATACGCCGGCCAACATCAAGCTGGCGGCCATACATGCGATCGAGGCCGGCAAGACCAAGTACACCGATGTCGGCGGCATTCCCGAGCTGAAGGAGGCGATCATCGCCAAGTTCGAGCGGGAGAACGGCCTCACCTACAAGCCGAACCAGGTGATCGTCGGCACCGGCGGCAAGCAGGTGCTCTACAACGCGCTGATGGCGACCATCAATCCGGGCGACGAGGTCATCATTCCCGCGCCCTATTGGGTGAGCTATCCGGAAATGGTTGCGCTCGCGGGCGGTGAATCGGTGCCGGTGGTGTGCACGGCCGAGCGCGGCTTCAAGCTCAGCGCGGAGGATCTTGAAAAGGCGATCACGCCGAAGACCAAATGGATCATCCTCAACTCGCCGTCGAACCCGACCGGCGCCGCCTATACGCGCGCCGAGTTGAAGGCGATCACTGATGTGTTGGTGAAGCATCCGCATGTCTGGGTGATGACCGACGACATGTACGAGCACCTCGTCTATGACGATTTCGTCTTCACCACGCCGGCGCAGATCGAGCCGAAACTCTACGACCGCACGCTGACGGTGAACGGCGTCTCCAAGGCCTATTGCATGACCGGCTGGCGCATCGGCTATGCCGGCGGGCCCGCGCAGCTCATCAAGGCGATGGCGACGATCCAGTCGCAGTCGACCTCGAACCCGTCGTCGATCTCGCAGTGGGCCGCCGTCGAAGCGCTCAACGGTCCGCAGGAGTTCATTCCCGTGAACAACAAGGTGTTCAAGGAACGGCGCGACCTCGTGGTCTCGATGCTGAACCAGGCGGCCGGCATCGACTGCCCTCGGCCGGAAGGCGCGTTCTACGTCTATCCGTCCTGCGCCGGCACGATCGGCAAGACATCGCCGGGCGGCAAGGTGATCGAGAACGACGAGGACTTCGTCACCGAGCTCCTGGAGAGCGAGGGCGTCGCGGTCGTCCACGGTTCTGCCTTCGGCCTCGGCCCGGCGTTCCGCATCTCCTACGCCACCAAGACCTCGGATCTCGAAGATGCCTGCAAACGCATCCAGCGCTTCTGCGGCAATCTGCGATAGTTCGATCGGTCGAGCGAGAATGAGAGGCCCGCGCAAGCGGGCCTTTTTCGTGTTCGCACGCTCTCTCTCCGCCGTCATTGCGAGGAGCGTAGCGACGAAGCAATCCATATCGCCATTTGTGGAGGCATGGATTGCTCGGCTGCGCTGAGAAGAAAGTGAGTTCCAAGCCGCTGGCCATGGTCCGGGGCACGCGTAGCGCGAGCCCGGAATCCATCTCACCGCAGACTACGGCGCCCGATGGATTCCGGGCTCGTCCTTCGGACGCCCCGGAATGACAGCGGTGATGGGCGCGTCTCTGCGCATCAGTAACGCTCCGCTGCTTTCATCGATCCGGGTCGGCTTCGCAGGCCGGTCCGAAACTCGCAATGACGTTGGGCTGATCTGACTTCGTATCGTGCGTCCTGAAGATGACGACGCGGTACAACTTGGTTGTGTCGCCAATCTGGCACTGCCTTGAAGCTTGTGGCATAGACGGACACGCGCCGCGGGCGGGCGCGCGGTCCTTCGTCTCACCTCACGTCAGATTTTTTCAGCCGGAGATATCTTCATGCGTCGCTTCGTCCTTCGCGCGGGCACGGCCATCGTCATGCTCGCATCCCTCATCGCCGGCGCCAGCGCGCAGCAGCCAGAGCGCGTGCGGGTTGGCGTTCTGGAATGCCGCGGCGGCGCCAGCGTCGGCTTCATCGTGGGGTCGGTCACTCATCTCGGCTGCGTGCTGCGCGCCGAGGGCGTACCGGAGGACCGCTATATCGCGACGATCCAGAAGGTGGGCCTCGATATCGGCATCACCGAGGAGACGGCGCTGGCCTGGGGGGTCTATGCGCCAGTCTCGCGCATCGGGCCCGGTGACCTCTCCGGCAATTATGCGGGCGCGCAGGGCAGCGCGACGCTCGGCGTCGGTGTCGGCGGCAACGTGCTGGTCGGCGGCTCCAACAATTCGATCGCGCTGCAGCCGCTGAGCCTGCAGGGCCAGGTCGGCCTCAACGTCGCCGCCGGCCTAGCGAGCCTGGAACTCCGGCCGGGACGCTAATACAAGCGTGGGCAAAGCGTAGCGCCCACCATCCAAACCATGCGTGCGCACTGCCAGTTGGCGCGCCTTCTCCCCTTGTTGTGGGAGAGGGCAGCTCAGGCGCGGGCTACCAACACGTTTGGGTGAGGGGTCCTCTCCACGAGCACTGTCGCCCGCGGAGACAATCCCTCATCCGTCGCGCATTGCATGCGCGCCACCTTCTCCCACAAGGGGAGAAGGGAAGGAGTCGTGCACGCTTCATTGCATTACATCGCAACGCAGCGACGTTTTGGCGCGTGTTCCCGCTTGCCAAACGCCCGCGACGGGCGGAGCATTGTTGATTGCCGACCCAATCAAGGGCCGAGCTCCAGACGAGGAGACGGCAATATGGGACAAGACGTCAGAAGTCCCCGAGGTCCACGGTGCGTCGCACTGGTGGGCCCTTTCCAAAGCGGTAAGACCACACTACTCGAAGCGATCTTGGCGCGAACCGGTGCGATCCGGTCAGCCGGCAGTGTCGATGCCGGAACTTCCGTTGGCGATGCCAGTGCGGAAGCGCGCAATCACAAGATGAGCGTCGGTCTTACCGCCGCCACCACGACCTTCATGGGCGACAGTTACACCTTCCTCGATTGTCCCGGCTCGGTCGAATTCGCGCACGACATGCGCATGGCGCTTCCCGCGGTCGATGCCGCGGTCGTGGTCTGCGAGGCCGACGAGAAGAAGCTGCCGCAATTGCAGCTCATCCTGCGCGAATTGGAAGAGCTCGCCATTCCCCGTTTCCTGTTCCTGAACAAGATCGATCGCGCCAACAACCGCGTCCGCGAGACGCTCGCGACGCTGCAGCCGGCCTCGCGCGTGCCGCTGGTGCTCAGGCAAATTCCGATATGGAACGGCGATCTGATCGAGGGTTTCGTCGATCTGGCGCTGGAACGCGCCTTCGTCTATCGCGAGCACAAGCCGTCGGAGGTGGTCGCGCTCGAAGGCGGCAATCTCGATCGCGAGAAGGAAGCGCGCTTCTCGATGCTGGAGAAGCTCGCCGACCATGACGACGCGCTGATGGAGCAGTTGCTCGAGGACATCCAGCCGCCGCGCGATGCCGTGTTCGACGATCTCGCCCGCGAACTGCGCGAAGGCGTGATCTGCCCGGTGCTGCTCGGCTCGGCGCTGCGCGAGAATGGCGTGCTGCGCCTGCTGAAGGCGCTGCGCCATGAATCGCCCGGTATCGCCGACACCGCCAAGCGCCTTGGCGCCCCCGAAACCAAGGATGCGCTCGCCTACGTGTTCAAGACGGTGCATTTGCAGCACGGTGGCAAACTGTCGCTGGCGCGGCTGCTCGCCGGCCGTCTCGACGATGGCGCGACGCTGACGTCCTCGTCCGGCGAGACTGGCCGCGTTTCCGGTATCCTCGCCGCTGGCGGCGCGTTTGACACCAAGCGCGCCTCCGCGGAAGCCGGCGATACGGTTGCGCTCGGCAAGATCGACGCGATCAAGACCGGCGACACCGTGGCGAGCGGCAAGACCGCGCCGCCCTCGCTGGTGAAGGTCGAGCCGACCTCGCCGGTGCTCGCGATGTCGGTCGCGGCAACCGACCGCAAGGACGACGTCAAGCTCGGGCAGGCGCTGCTGCGGCTGAACGAGGAGGATCCGTCGCTGACCCAGATCCAGAACGCACGCACGCACGATACCGTGCTGTGGGGGCAGGGCGAGATGCATCTGCGCGTCGCGGTGGAACGGCTGCGTGACCGCTTCGGCGTCAACGTCAAATCGCACCCGCCAGCGATCGGGTATCAGGAGACCATCCGGAAACCGATCACCCAGCGCGGCCGGCACAAGAAGCAGTCCGGCGGCCACGGTCAGTTCGGCGACGTGGTGCTCGAGGTAAAGCCCTTGCCGCGCGGTTCCGGCTTCAGCTTCGAGGAGACCGTGGTCGGCGGTGCAGTGCCGCGGAACTATATCGGCGCGGTCGAAGAAGGCGTGGTCGACGGCCTGCAGAAGGGGCCGCTCGGCTTTCCCGTGGTCGACGTCCATGTGTGCCTGACCGACGGTTCCTACCACAGCGTCGACTCCTCCGATCTCGCGTTCCGCACCGCAGCGCGGATCGGCGTCAGCGAGGCGCTGCCGAACTGTCATCCGGTGCTGTTGGAACCGATCCACATGGTCGAGATCGTCTGCCCGACCGACGCCACCGCCAAGATCAACGCGATCCTGTCGGCGCGGCGGGGCCAGATCCTCGGTTTCGACACCCGCGAGGGCTGGGCGGGCTGGGACTGCGTCCGCGCCACCATGCCGGAAGCCGAAATCGGCGACCTGATCGTGGAACTCCGCTCGGCCACCGCCGGCGCCGGCAGCTTCACCCGGCAGTTCGATCACATGGCTGAAGTGACCGGCCGGACCGCCGATCAAATTATTGCGGCGCATCGCGTGGCGGCATAAGTGTTGCTAGGATCATGGCCCCGGATCGAGGGTCATGATCCCCGCATCGCCATGGACGTTGTCGATCTCTCCTTGAAAATGCGGCGGCTGACGCAATGGCTGGACGGCCGTTGTCAGCCCTACCGCCTCGTGCGCCGGCAGTTCGACGGTCCGCCGTTCGGTCACTGCTACGTGACCATCGATCCCGAACGTCAGGCGCCCTTTCCATCCGCCAATCTCAATCGCGTCTATCTCTGCGGCGCTGATCCCGCGATGGCGGATGATGCGGTCCCGCGCTTCATCGATCTGTTCACGGCTGAGGGTGTGAAGCGCTTCTTCGTCTGGTTGAGCCCGGGTCCCGATATGGACGTGATGCGGGCGCGGCTCGAGGCGTGCGGCCTGTCGCGCGCGCGTCGCACCGGATATCCGACCTTGTGGCGCACGGCCTGTTCGCCGCTTCAATTCACGACCGGTCTTGGCATCCGCGAAGTGACCACCGACGAGATCGACGCCGCGCGCGATCAGCTCGGCGACACGCTGTGGCCGGAATATGCGCGCTCGGCCGGCCGCAGGGGCTTCGTTCACTACATGGCGTTCGACGGCAATCAGCCGGTGGCGATTGCCGCGCTCTGCCTGTTCGAGGACATCGGCTATCTCCTGGCCGCGACCACAGCCGAAAGCCATCGCAAGCGCGGCGCGCAGCAGGCGCTGATTGCGAAGCGGGTCGAACGTGCCGAGCAGATGGGCTGCAGAGTGCAGGTCTCCGAGACCATGTACATGCTGGAACATTCGTACCGTAATCTGCTGCGCGCCGGCTTCACCGAAGCCTACGAGAAAGAGGTCTACGAGTGGACGGCGTGACGCATGCTTGACTCGCGCCGTAACATGACGCTGGCCTGCGCGCTGAGCGCGCTCGCCGGTTATCTTGACGGCATCGGTTATCTGCATCTCGGCGGCCTGTTCGTCTCCTTCATGAGCGGCAATTCGACGCGTCTTGGCGTCAACCTGACCGAGGCGAACTGGTTCGCGGCGGCGCAAACCATCGGCATCATCGTGACCTTCGTGTTCGGCGCGGCGGCGGGCAGCCTGATCGTGCTCGCGCGCGGCGGCCGTCGCCAGACCTGGCTGTTGCTGACGGAAGCGCTGCTGCTCGTCGGCGCCGCGCTCGCCTACACATTCGGCTGGCCGACGGCCGCGGTTGGCGGCATCGTGTTCGCGATGGGGCTGGAGAATGCGATGTTCCAGATCCGCGGCGGCGCCGGCCTCGGCCTCACCTATGTCACCGGCGCGCTGGTCAAGGCTGGCCAACTCCTTGGGGCGGCGCTGACCGGCGGCCCGCGCTGGGCCTGGCTGCCGAACCTCCTGCTATGGGCGGCACTGGTGCTGGGGTCGACCGTCGGCGCGCTCGCTTATCTCCACCTCAATCTGTCCGCGGTCTGGTTCGCCGCTGGCGCCGCCGTCGGGCTTACGGCGTTCGTCGCGGTGCGGGATAAGTGAATGTTGACAGTCCGCATTGCTTGTCCGATTGGACTGCAATGACCGCACCGACCAAAGCCCGCGCCGCATGCCTGATCGGATGGCCGGCCGCGCATTCGCGCTCGCCGCTGATCCATCACTACTGGCTGAGGAAGCTCGGCATCGAGGGCGGCTACAACATCGAAGCGATCCCGCCGGAAGGCTTTGCCGAGTTCGTGTTGCATCTCGCGTTCCACGGCTTCGTCGGCGCCAATGTCACGATCCCGCACAAGGAGCGCGCGCTGGCGCTGTCGCTGCCTGACGAGCGCGCCCGTGCGGTCGGCGCCGCCAACACGCTGTGGTACGAAGGCGGCGAGCTGCGTTCGACCAATACCGACGTCGAAGGCTTCGTCAACAATCTCGACGCCTCCGCGCCCGGCTGGGACCAGGCGACGGAAGCGCTGGTGCTGGGCGCCGGCGGCTCGGCGCGCGCCGTGGTGTTCGGATTGCTCGATCGCGGCACGACGCGCATTCACCTCGTCAATCGCAGCATCGAGCGCGCCCGCGCGCTTGCCGATCAGTTCGGTTCTCGCGTCGAGCCGGCTGGCTGGGATGCGCTTGCCGATCTGTTGCCGCGCGCAGGGCTGCTCGTGAACACCACCTCACTCGGCATGCACGGCCAGCCGGCGCTCGCGCTCGACGTCGGCTTGCTGCCGTCAAATGCTGTTGTTGCCGACCTCGTCTATGTTCCACTGAAGACGCCGCTGCTTGCAGCCGCCGAGGGGCGCGGATTGAAGACGGCCGACGGGCTCGGCATGCTCCTGCACCAGGCGGTGCGCGGCTTCGAACTGTGGTTCGGCCAGCGCCCGCAAGTGACGCCGGAACTGCGTGCGCTGGTCGAGGACGATCTCACAAAGGCTTGAGGGCGGGAAATATCGCCGCGAAAGCGGGGTCTCTGTAGAGATGATCCACCCGGAGCTCTCGCTATGCCTCCCTACCGTTCCACGCTCGCCCGCCCGCTGTTTGCCGTCGCCATGGTTGCGGCATCAACCCTTTATGCGATCGCGCAGCAGCCGCCGGTGTCGTCGCGCCTGCGCGGCACCATCGAAAGCGTCGACGGCGACACGCTCGCGGTCAAATCGCGCAGCGGCGAGGAGGTCAAGCTGCATCTGACGGGCGATGCGCGTGTCGCCGGCATCGTCAAGATCGCGTTATCCGACATCAAGGTCGGTTCCTTCATCGGCGCTACGACCGTGCCGGGTTCCGACGGCACGCCGAAAGCGGTGGAGGTTCACGTCTTCCCGGAGGACATGCGCGGCACCGGCGAGGGCTCGCGGCCCTGGGACACGCGCCCCAACAGCAGCATGACCAATGCGACGGTCGCCGAATCCGTGGTCAGCAATGACGGCCACACGCTGCTCGTCAAATACAAGGACGGCGAGAAGAAGATGCTGGTCTCGCCCGATACGCCTGTCGTGACCTACGTCCCCGGCGACAAGTCCGAGCTCAAGGCGGGCGCCAAGATCATCGCATTCACCAAAAAGTCGCCCGACGGCTCGCTCGAGGCCGACCGCATCAGCGTCGGCCGCGACGGCATCACGCCGCCGATGTAAGTGCGGGTTGCTGCCTTCCCTTCTCCCCTTGTGGGAGAAGGTGGCGCGCATCAAATGCGCGACGGGTGAGGGGTTCTCTCCGCGGGCGACTGCACTCGCGGAGAGAACCCCTCACCCAAACGCGCTCGATGCCGATGCCGGAGCTGCCCTCTCCCACAGGGGGCGAGGGCACATCAATCGGCATCGCGCGCGTGTTGACTTAAACCGCCAGCACCTTGTCGTCGATCTCGGCGATGGTGTTGACGCCGCACAGGCCCATGGTCGTCAGCAGTTCCTTCGCCAGCACGTTAATCGCCTCGGTGACGCCGGCCTGTCCGCCGGCGCCGAGGCCGTAGGCATAGGCGCGGCCGATCATGCAGGACTTCGCGCCGAGCGCGAGCGCGCGCATCACGTCCATGCCGGTGCGGATGCCGCCGTCAAACATGACTTCGACCTGCGAGCCGACGGCGTCCACGATCTCGGGCAGCACCTCGATCGAGGAGGGGGCGCCGTCGAGCTGGCGGCCGCCATGGTTGGAGACCACGATCGCCTGCGCCCCGGTCTTGGCCGCGATCTCCGCGTCCTCGACGTCGAGGATGCCCTTGAGGATCAGCTTGCCCGGCCAGATGCTGCGGATCCAGTCGATGTCTTTCCAGTTCAGCGAAGTGTCGAACTGCGAATTGATCCAGGTCGACAGCGACGTGATGTCCTGGTCGATCTTGAGATGGCCCGCCAGATTGCCGAAGGTGCGGCGCTTGCCGCGCAGCACGCCCGAGACCCAGGCAGGCTTGGTGGCGAAATCGATCAGTTTCGACAGCGACCATTCCGGCGGCACGGTCATGCCGTTCTTGATGTCCTGGTGCCGCTGGCCGATCACCTGCAGGTCCACGGTCAGCACCAGCGCGCTGCACCTGGCGGCGATGGCGCGCTCGATCAGCGCCTTGATGAAGCCGCGGTCCTTCATGACGTAGAGCTGGAACCAGAACGGCTTGTCGACGGCGGCCGCAATGTCCTCGATCGAGCAGATCGACATCGTGCTCTGCGTGAACGGAATCCCTGCGGCCTGTGCGGCGCGGCAGGCATAGATCTCGCCGTCGCCATGCTGCATGCCGAGCAGGCCGACAGGGGCGAGGATCAGCGGCATCGCGGCCGGCTCGCCCAGGATCGTGGTCCTGAGGTCACGCTTGGAGACGTCGACCAGGATGCGCTGGCGGAATTTGATCTGCTGAAGATCCTCGCTGTTGGCGCGCAGCGTGTCCTCGGTATAGGAGCCGCGGTCGGCATAGTCGAAAAATGCCTTCGGCACGCGGCGCTTGTGTAGCTGGCGCAGATCTTCGATGCAGGTGATGTGCTTCATGGACGCTCCCGGCCCGTCTTGTATTTCGCGAATGCGCCGTCATCTAGCATGGTTGGATCATCTGCCAAATCGCCCCCGCGAAATCCGACCTAGTAGGAGGCCACCATGACCGGATCGACCCCCAAGCCGAAAGATGCCGAGAGCGAAAAGCGGGCGCTCGAGGAGTCCCTGGAGGAGGGGTTGGAGGAGACTTTTCCGGCCTCCGACCCGGTCAATGTGACCCAGCCGGCGCCGTCCAAGGACGACCATCACATCCTCCGCAAGCGCTAGAGTGGCTGCCGGCCGCTGTCCGTAGGAACTCCGGCCTCCGAAATATACATTATTTTACAATATATTAACCTAAACTCTTGCCTTCAGGCGACGGTAATGATTCATCATATATTTTGAAGCCGTCTTGGCGGCCGACGCACTATAACGCCTGCCTGATGATGTTTCGGGCTTCTCGCTGAGGTGGCTGGAGAAGCCCAGGCCTTACTTGGGGGTGATATGAGCCGTAAATATTTCGGGACCGACGGGATTCGCGGCCGTGCCAATGGTCTGATTACGCCGGAGCTCGCCCTCAAGGTGGGGCAGGCCGCCGGCCTGGTGTTTCAGCGCGGCGACCATCGCCATCGCGTGGTGATCGGCAAGGACACGCGGCTGTCCGGCTACATGATCGAATATGCCATGGTCGCGGGCTTCACCTCGGTCGGCATGGACGTGCTGCTGCTCGGCCCGATGCCGACGCCGGCGGTCGCGATGCTCACCAAGTCGATGCGCGCCGATCTCGGCGTGATGATCTCAGCCTCCCACAATCTGTTCGAGGACAACGGCATCAAGCTGTTCGGGCCGCAAGGCTTCAAGCTGTCCGACGACGTCGAGAAGCAGATCGAGCAACTGCTCGACGAGCCGATCGAGCGCCGGCTCGCTCAGAGCGCGAGCCTCGGCCGCGCCCGCCGCATCGACGGCGTCCATGACCGCTACATCGAATTCGCCAAGCGCACGTTGCCGCGCGAATTGAGCCTCGACGGCCTCCGCGTCGTGATCGATTGCGCCAATGGCGCCGCATACAAGGTGGTGCCGGAAGCGCTGTGGGAGCTCGGCGCCGACGTCGTGCAGATCGGGGTCGAGCCCGACGGCTTCAACATCAACAAGGAATGCGGCTCCACCGCGCCGGAAACGCTGGCCAAGAAGGTGCGCGAGATGCGCGCCGATATCGGCATTGCGCTCGATGGCGACGCCGATCGCGTGATCCTGGTCGACGAGCGCGGTCATGTGGTCGACGGCGATCAGTTACTCGCAGTGATCGCGCAGAGCTGGAAGGACGAGGGCCGGCTCGCCAAGCCCGGCATCGTCACCACCGTGATGTCCAATCTCGGGCTCGAGCGTTTCCTGCAGGGCATTGGCCTCGACATGGTGCGCACGCCGGTCGGCGACCGCTATGTGCTCGAGCGGATGCTGAGTGATGGCTACAATCTCGGCGGCGAGCCGTCGGGCCACATCATCCTTTCCGATTACGCCACCACGGGCGACGGCTTCGTCGCCGCGCTGCAGGTGCTTGCCGTGGTGCAAAAGCTCCGCCGCCCGGTGTCGGAAGTCTGCCACCGCTTCGATCCGCTGCCGCAGATCCTGAAGAATGTGCGTTATCGCAGCGGCAGGCCGCTCGATGATGCCGAGGTCAAGTCCGCCATCGTCGACGCCGAGAAGCGGCTCAACGGCCACGGTCGCCTCCTGGTCCGCTCCTCCGGCACCGAGCCGGTGATCCGCGTGATGGGCGAGGGCGACGACCGCCTCCTGGTCGAGGAAGTCGTCGATCACATCGTCTCCGCACTCGGCCATGCCGCGGCTGCTGCTGCGTAACACAGTAGAGAAGCGGACGCGCCCACCTCGCCCCGCCTGCGGGGAGAGGTCGGATCGCATCGCAGATGCGATCCGGGTGAGGGGGAGCCTCCGCGAATTCGTCGGTCACCGTGTTCGCGGAGAGAGCCCCTCACCCAACCCTCTCCCCGCGAAGGGCAGGGAGAGGGAGAAGCACCGCCATCGCTTCTCTAAATGCTCTTGATCCAACGCGCGCCGGTAGCATCGCAGCCATCATCTATTGTCGGTGGTCGCAGCGTTTGCTGCGGCGTAAGCAGCACCGATTGCCGCTTCGCCGCTCCCTGCCAGGAATTTCCGTTGAACAAGCCCGTTGCCGTCTCAGAAGAAGCGCTGGCTGAACCGGTGCTGGTATCAGACGTGACGCCGCGCGTGGCAGCCCGCGCGACCGCGGTGGGGCCGGCTTACATCGTACTGGCGGGCATCAGCTTCTCGCACTTCCTCAACGACACCATGTAGTCGTTGATCGCCTCCGTCTATCCGATCCTGAAGGACGCCTACGCGCTGGACTACACGCAGATCGGCATGATCACGCTGGCGTTCCAGTTCACGGCGTCGCTGCTGCAGCCGCTGGTCGGGCATTTCACCGACAAGAAGGCGCAGCCGTTCTCGCTTGCGATGGGCATGGGCTTCACCTTCTTCGGCCTGCTGCTGCTCGCTGGCGCGCATCACTACGGCATCATCCTGATCGCGGCGTCGCTGGTCGGGCTCGGTTCGGCGGTGTTCCATCCGGAATCGGCGCGGATCGCGCGGCTCGCTTCGGGCGGCCGTTACGGCTTTGCGCAATCGGTGTTCCAGCTTGGCGGCAGCTTCGGCACCTCGATGGGCCCGGTGCTCGCGGCGCTGATCGTGGTGCCGTTCGGGCAGCTCTCGATCGCGTGGTTCTCCTCGATTGCGGGTCTTGCGATCCTGATCCTGTGGCGCATCGGTGCCTGGTACAAGCCGCAGATCGTGACCAGGAAGGCGGCGGTCGTCGAGCGGCACCCGGACGCGCCCACCGGGCGGCGGGTGACGATCGCGCTCGCCGTGCTGGTCGCGCTGTTGTTCTCGAAGCAGCTCTATGTCTCGAGCCTCTCGAGCTATTACATCTTCTATCTGATCGAGAGGTTCGACGTCTCGACGCAAGCGGCGCAGTTCTATCTCTTCATCTTCCTTGCAGCGAACGCAGCTGGCGCCTTCGTGGGCGGACCGCTCGGCGACCGCTTCGGCCGGAAATACGTGATCTGGTTTTCGATCCTCGGCGCGCTGCCGTTCACGCTGGCACTGCCCTATGCCGGCCTCGTCACCAGCGCCGTGCTCAGCGTGTTCATCGGCCTGATCATCTCGTCGGCGACGCCCTCGATCATCGTGTTCGCGCAGGAACTGATGCCGCATCGCTTCGGCATGATTTCCGGCCTGTTCTTCGGCTTTGCCTTCGGCATCGGCGGTTTGGGCGCGGCGGTGCTCGGCAAGCTTGCCGATCACACCGACATCGCCTTCATCTATCAGCTCTGCGCGTTCCTGCCGGCGATCGGGTTGCTTGCGGTGTTCCTGCCGAAAATGCCGAACCACGCGCATTAAAGCGTTTTCGAGCGAAGCACGCCCTCGGACTTGATCTGAGAGTGGATTCCGGTTCGCGTGAAGAAATCGCGAAGACAAGAGCCAAGATTTCGTCAACGCATCGTTAGCATTTGTGGCGCGACCGCTTTCTGTTCGACAGCGGGAATAGCGCAATACCGCGAGCTTTCGGGAAAATCGTCAGAGGTTGTCAACCTTAATAATTAGGGTTAAGCGCCGCTTAAGCATTTAGTGCCATCGTCCGGCCGTGGGTTTTCAGACGTGAGGCTTCCCTGCTCGCCTCACTGGCCAAAAGGACGAAGCCAATGCGTTGCGTTAAATCTCTCTTTGCCGCTGGTGCGGTCTCCTTGATTTCCTCGGTGGCATTCGCCGCCGATATGCCGATCGCGCCGCCTCCGGCCTATGGACCGCCGCCGGTAGAAGATTTCGGCGGCTGGTATCTGCGCGGCGATATCGGCTTCAGCAATCAGAGCGTGAAGGAAGTGCGCAACGGCAACAACGCCTTGTACGCGCCGCTGCTCTCCTTGAACCAGCAGACCGGCTTCGACACCGGCGGCATCTTCGGTCTTGGTGTCGGTTATCAGTTCAACAACTGGTTCCGCGCCGACATCACCGGTCAGTATCGTGGAAGGACGAATTTTCACGGACAGGATCTCGTGACCTATCCGCTTGGCGGCGGAGTTATTGGCGCAGGGTCCGACAACTACAACGCAAGCAAGTCGGAATGGCTTGTCCTTGCCAACGCCTATGTCGATCTCGGCACCTGGTGGTGCGTGACGCCGTTCATCGGCGCCGGTGTTGGCGCAGCGCGCGTGACCGTCTCCAATTTCACTGATCAAGGTCTTGCCGATTTCTCACCCGGCGTGATTGCGCCGGGCTTTGCGACCGCCGCTTCGGCTTCCAAGTGGAATTTCGCATGGGCGGCGCATGCAGGTCTTGCCTACAAGGTCAGTCCAAACCTGACGCTCGAAGTCGCCTATAGCTACGTCGACCTCGGTTCGGGACTGACCGGACCCGTGACGACGTTCCAGGGCTTCACGACCAACAATCCAATGAACTTCAGGGATATCACCTCGCACGATCTCAAGCTCGGCGTGCGCTGGAATCTGGACAGCCCGCAGCCGGTCTACGCACCGCCGCCGCTGGTGCGCAAAGGTTAATACGAACCTTCATCGGTTAACGATTGCAAACGGCGCGGGATGCTCCCGCGCCGTTTTCGTTTTGTGGAAAGCGCGGCCATCACGCGGAAGATTGTGGCAAACGCGGCGCGTGACAACCATTGGTTAAGGTTAACGAGCGATGATCGTCTCCGGGTTTGGTTAAGTCGATTTGGGGGCGTGTGCGATGCGTAGGTTTCTGCTGGCGGCGGCAATGTGTGGCGCGGTGACGAGCGCAGAGGCCGCCGATCTTCCCGATCTCCCGGTGCTTCGCGGCAGCTTCACCGATGGGCTGACAACCTCCAGAGCTTACTGGGAAGGTCTCTACATTGGTGGCCAAGCCGGCTACGGATCGTCCGATGCCAATTTCGACAGCAAGCCGTCATCTTTGATCTCCTCGCTGATTTCCGACAACATCGTCCAGCAGATGGGCGTTGCGCAATGGAATCTCGGTCTCGGAAAGCAGACGGCGCGTTCGTCCGCATACGGAGCCTTTGTCGGATACAACTGGCAATGGAGTGACGTCGTGCTCGGCCTGGAGGCGAGCTACGTGCACGGCAGCTTCGGCGGCGCGGCCAGCGCCAGCAAGGAGCTTGTGAGCGGCGCCCCTCTCACCGACACCCGCTACCATGACGTCGGAGTCACCTCGGCGTCCTCGATCTCGATCTCGGACATCGCGACGTTCCGGGGGCGCGCAGCCTATGCGTTCGGATGCTTCCTACCTTATGCGTTCGGCGGCTTCGCGCTAGGCAAGGCCGACATTTCGCATAGTGCACTCGTTACGGACGCGGTGAGTGCCGATCCGTTTGGACCTTTCAGGCCGTTGATGCCATTGCGCGCGACCGATGCCGTGCACAATCACCTGATCTACGGCTACACGGCCGGCCTTGGCATCGACATCAATCTGGTCGGGGGCCTCTTCATGCGCGCGGAATGGGAATACATCCGCTTCACCACAACGGTCGATACCAACATCAACACAGTGCGCGCCGGTCTCGGCTACAAATTCTAGGCGCATTTGTGCCCCATGTGTTGACAGCTTCTGTTTCCACTGGTGCTCTGTCATTCGGGAGCAGGACAGCAGCCAGCCATGAAAATCTACGGTGACGACAAATCGGGCAATTGCCTGAAGGTGAAATGGGTGTGCGATTACCTCGCGCTGCCCTACACATGGATCGACGTCGACATCCTCAAGCAGGAGACGCGCAGTGCGGACTTCCTGAGCATGAACAGCGCCGGACAGGTGCCGACGATCGTGCTCGACGACGGCCGCGCTTTGGCGCAGTCCAACGCCATCATCCGCTATCTCGCCCGTGGCAGCGACCTCATCCCGTCAGATGATTTCGCCGCCGCGAAGATGGATGAGTGGCTGTTCTGGGAGCAATACAGCCACGAGCCCTATATCGCCGTGTGCCGGTTCCAGATGCGCTATCTCGGCAAATCCGCTTCCGAGCTCGATCCGGAGAAGGTCAAGCGCGGCCATGCGGCGCTGGCGCGGATGGAGCAGCAGCTTGCGCTGACGCCGTTCCTGGCCGGCAAGGCGCTCTCGCTCGCCGATGTGGCGCTGCTTGCCTACACGCGGCTCGCGCATGAGGGCGGCTTCGATCTCGGCGGCTATCCCGCGCTTCGCCGCTGGATTGGCGAGGCCGAGAACTCACTCGGGCTTGTGCCAGCACGCTAATTTTTTCGGAACACATCATGGCAACTGCGTCCTCGATCACGATCCGCCGCGCCCGTCGCGACGATGTTCCCGTCATCGTCGGCATGCTTGCGGATGATCGGCTTGGCAGCGCGCGCGAGCGGATCGAGGATCCCTTGCCTCAATCCTATTTCGCCGCGTTCGAGAAGGTCGATCGCGATCCGAATTTCAAGCTCGTGGTCGCCGAGGACGCTGACGGCGCAGTGGTCGGCTGCCTGCAACTATGCATCCTGCCGGGCATAAGTTCGCAAGGCGCCTCGCGCGGCCTGATCGAGGATGTGCGCGTTGCAACCCACTGCCGCAGCCGCGGCATCGGCGAGCAGATGGTGCAATGGGCGATCACTGAAGCGCGCGCGAGCGGTTGCATCCTCGTCGAACTGCTGACGCATCACACCCGCACCGACGCGCAGCGCTTCTATGAACGGCTTGGATTTCAACGCAGTCATATCGGCATGACGATGCGCTTCTGACTTGCGCCAAGCTGCGCGGGCAAGATCGCTGATCGCAGTGGTAGTCGTCGCTCTGCGTTCCGGTTAACAAGCGATAAACTACGCCGGCCTCCGTAATTTTACGGCCGGGAACGCTGCTGCTAGTTACGCGTCTCCCAGCGGCAGAACATGATCCGCAAGAGATCATGATCAAGCAAAGATCGAACGCGATGCCGGTCCAAAGTCTTCGCGTTCTGGGACAGCTTGGGGATATTTCAGATGAAGCGATATTCAATCGTCAGGGCGGGCAACGAATACATCGTGCAGGCCGATGAAAAGAGCATCATGAGAGTCTCCAGCCGGCGGAAGGCCGTCAAGCTGGTGAACGATGCGGCCGGACTGCTTGATCAGGCGCCATCGCCCGACGAGGCGCCATCAATCGCCTGTGATCATCAGGAAGTTCCTTGACGAGTCTTTACCCTTCCACTATCTCCGGCGGCGGGAAACCTCTCCCCACCGAGAGGCAGCTATCTGGAAGGGTAGATCATGACTGCAGCGAAGCCCGCTTCGCGGCCGAACGTGCCGCATTTCTCCTCCGGCCCCTGCGCCAAGCGCCCCGGCTGGACTCCCCAAAATCTCAAGGACGCCGCGCTCGGCCGCTCGCATCGCGCGAAGATCGGCAAGGCCAAGCTCAAGCAAGCTATTGAGCTGACGCGCGAAGTGCTGGAGGTGCCGGCCGACTACAAGATCGGCATCGTGCCAGCCTCCGACACCGGCGCTGTCGAGATGGCGCTGTGGTCGCTGCTCGGTGCGCGGCCCGTCACGACGCTGGCCTGGGAATCGTTCGGCGAGGGCTGGGTCAGCGACATCGTCAAGGAACTGAAGCTCAAGGACGTTACCAAGCTCAACGCCGGCTATGGCGAGATCCCGGATCTCTCCAAGGTCGATCCGGCAAGTGACGTCGTCTTCACCTGGAACGGCACCACCTCTGGTGTCCGCGTGCCGAACGCCGACTGGATCAGCGCGACCCGCGAAGGCCTCACCATCTGCGACGCGACCTCGGCGGCATTCGCGCAGCCGCTCGACTGGCCGAAGCTCGACGTCATCACCTTCTCCTGGCAGAAGGCGCTGGGCGGCGAGGCCGCGCATGGCATGCTGATCCTCTCGCCGCGCGCGGTGGAGCGGCTCGAGACCTACAAGCCGGCCTGGCCGCTGCCGAAGATCTTCCGCATGACCAAGGGCGGCAAGCTCAACCAGGGCATCTTCGAAGGCGAGACCATCAACACGCCGTCGATGCTCTGCGTCGAGGACTATCTCGATGCGCTCGACTGGGCGAAATCGATCGGCGGCCTGAAGGCGCTGATCGCGCGCGCCGACGCCAGCACCAAGGTGCTCGCCGACTGGAAGGCGCGGACGCCGTGGATCGATTTCCTGGCCAAGGATCCCGCGATCCGTTCCAACACCTCGGTGTGCCTGAAGATCACGGATCCCGCGATCACCTCGCTCGCGCCGGACCTGCAGGCCGACTTCTGCAAGAAGCTGGTTGCCCTGGTTGAGAAGGAGAATGCGGGCTTCGACTTCGCGCACTATCGCGATGCGCCGGCAGGCCTGCGTATCTGGTGCGGCGCCACCGTGGAAGCCAAGGACGTCGAACTGCTCACGCAGTGGATCGACTGGGCCTTCGCTGAGACCAAGGCCTCGCTGCCGAAGGCCGCGTAAGTAACGTCACCTCTTCATCGTCATGGCCGGGCTTGACCCGGCCATCCATCACGAAAAGAAGATGGATTCGCGAGGCAGGTTCGCGGGTGACGCCATCAGTGCATCGTCCATCGAGGGACCACTCCCATGAGCAAACCCAAAGTTCTCATTTCCGACGCCCTGTCGCCCGCGGCCGTGCAGATCTTCAAAGATCGCGGCGTCGAGGTCGACTTCCAGCCCAATCTCGGCAAGGACAAGGAAAAGCTCGCCGAGATCATCGGCAACTATGACGGCCTCGCGATCCGCTCGGCGACCAAGGCGACCGCCAAGATCATCGAGAAGGCCACCAGGCTGAAGGTGATCGGCCGCGCCGGCATCGGCGTTGACAACGTCGAGATCCCGGCGGCGACGGCCAAGGGCATCATCGTGATGAACACGCCGTTCGGCAATTCGATCACGACCGCCGAGCACGCGATCACGCTGATGCTGGCGCTCGCTCGCGAGATCCCGCAGGCCGATGCCTCGACGCAGGCCGGCAAGTGGGAGAAGAACCGCTTCATGGGCGTCGAGATCACCAACAAGACGCTCGGCGTGGTCGGCTGCGGCAATATCGGCTCGATCGTCTGCGACCGCGCGCTCGGCCTGCGCATGAAGGTGATCGCCTTCGATCCGTTCCTGTCGCCGGAGCGCGCCAAGGATATCGGGGTCGAGAAGGTCGAGCTCGACGATCTCTTCAAGCGCGCCGATTTCATCACCCTGCACACGCCGCTCACCGACAAGACCCGCAACATCATCGATGCCGCAGCGCTTGCGAAGATGAAGCAGGGCGTCCGCATCGTCAATTGCGCCCGCGGCGGCCTCGTCGACGAGCAGGCACTGGTCGACGCGCTCAATTCCAAGCATGTCGCGGGCGCCGCCTTCGACGTGTTCTCCGAGGAGCCGGCGACCTCGAACATCCTGTTCGGCCATCCCAACGTGATCTGCACCCCGCATCTCGGCGCGTCCACCACGGAAGCGCAGGAGAATGTCGCGCTGCAGGTCGCCGAGCAGATGTCGGATTATCTGCTCACCGGTGCGATCTCCAACGCCATCAACTTCCCCTCGATCACGGCCGAGGAGGCGCCGAAGCTGAAGCCGTTCATCGAGCTCGCCGAGAAGCTCGGCTCGTTCGCCGGCCAGCTCACCGAGAGCGGCATCGTCAAGACCCAGATCACCTATGAGGGCCATGTCGCCGAGATGAAGATCAAGGCGCTGACCTCGGCGGTGCTGTCGGGCCTGCTGCGGCCGATGCTGGGCGACGTCAACGTCGTCTCCGCGCCTGTCGTTGCCAAGGAGCGCGGCATGGTGGTCGACGAGGTGACGCGCGCCGCGCAGAGCGACTATGAGAGCCTGATCACCGTGACCGTGACGACGGAGCGGCAGGAACGCTCGGTGTCCGGCACCGTCTATCACGACGGCAAGCCGCGGCTGGTCGACATCAAGGGCATCCGCGTCGACGCCGAGTTCGGCAAGTCGATGATCTATGTGACCAACGAGGATAAGCCGGGCTTCATCGGCAAGTTCGCAAGCCTGCTCGGCGACGCCAAGATCAACATCGCGACCTTCCATCTCGGCCGCGTCGCGCAAGGCGGCGACGCGATCGCGCTGGTCGAGGTCGACGGCCCGGTGCCGGCGGACGTGCTCGCCAAGGTGCAGGCGCTGCCGCAGGTCAAGCAGGTCAAGGCGCTGGTGTTCTGAACGCACGAGGTGCCAATTGCCGCGCCCTCGCCCCTTGTGGGAGAGGGCAGCTCCGCCGTCAGCACCAGACTCATTCGGGTGAGGGGTTGTCTCCACGAGCGCCGTCGCCCGTGGAGACAACCCCTCATCCGTCGCGCATTGCATGCGCGACACCTTCTCCCACAAGGGGAGAAGGGAAGGCAGTCCCGCCGCTAGATCCAGATATTCCGACCTGCGGAACATGACGCCGCCTCCGGCATCGGAGGCGGCGTTTGTCGTTTGGCACCCGACAAAATCCGTGTACGAATGGGCCAAGACCGGTCATCAGGCCGTCCGAACAAGGGAGAAAACACAATGCGTGAAGCCGTTATTGTTTCCTATGCACGCACGGGGCTGGCGAAGTCCGCCCGCGGTGGGTTCAACATCACCCCGCCGATGTCGCTGGCGGCGCACGCCATCAAGCATGCCGTCGAGCGCGCCGGCGTCGACAAGGAATATGTCGAGGATTGCTATCTCGGCAATTGCGCCCACGGCGCGCCCAATATCGGCCGTCAGGCCGCGCTGCTCGCCGGCCTGCCGAAGTCGACCGCGGGTGTCTCGGTGAACCGCTTCTGCTCCTCGGGGCTGCAGACCATCGCGATGGCCGCCAACTCGATCCGTTCCGATGGCGCCGAATGCATCGTCGCCGGCGGCGTCGAGAGCATCTCGATTCCCGGCGGCGGCACGCCGAAGGAATCGGTCGATCCGGAGCTGCTCAAGACCGCGCCCGACATCTTCATGGCGATGATCGACACCGCCGACATCGTCGCCGAGCGCTACAAGCTGAGCCGCGAATATCAGGACGAGTTTTCGCTGGAGTCGCAGCGCCGCATGGCGGCCGCACAGCAGGCGAACAAGTTCAAGGACGAGATCGTCCCGATGAAGACCCAGATGAAGGTGGTCGACAAGGTGACGAAGGAAGAGAGCATCAAGGACTATGTCGTCGACCGCGACGAGTGCAACCGTCCCGACACCACGATCGAGGGTCTCGCGAAGCTCGAGCCGGTGAGGGGCGCCGGCAAGTACATCACCGCCGGCAATGCCAGCCAGCTTTCCGACGGCGCCGCCGCCGTGGTGCTGATGGAAGCCAAGGACGCTGAGAAGCGCGGCCTGCAGCCGCTGGGCCGCTTCGTCGCCTGGGCGACCGCCGGCTGCGAGCCGGACGAGATGGGCATCGGACCCGTGTTCGCGGTGCCGAAGCTGTTGAAGCGCCACAGCCTGAAGATCGACGACATCGATCTCTGGGAGCTCAACGAAGCCTTCGCCAGCCAGTGCCTCTACTGCCGCGACCAGCTCGGCATCGATCCCGAGAAGTACAATGTCAATGGCGGCTCGATCGCGATCGGCCACCCCTTCGGCATGACCGGCGCGCGCCTCACCGGCCACCTGCTGCAGGAAGGCCGCCGCCGCAAGGCCAAGTGGGGCGTCGTCACCATGTGCATCGGCGGCGGTCAGGGCGGCGCCGGGCTGTTTGAAATCTATAGCTGAGAACGGCTTCGGCTGAACGCGAGATGAACCAAAGCACGGCGCCCCCAAGCGCCGTGCTTTTTTTGTGGGCCGCGCTCTCCCCTCCCGTCATTGCGAGCGCAGCGAAGCAATCCATTGCCAGCCTCGAACGCGGACGGATGGATTGCTTCGCTGCGCTCGCAATGACGGGGGAGGGATTAGCGCGCAACTGGATACCGCAGGTTTGTGGTCTCCATCTTTGTGGCACCCCAATCGAACCGGTTTCTTTCTCGCTGCGTCTCACCACCGATGGGGGTGTGACATCAGCCACTGTCCGGCAGTGCCGACAGGCTGAAGTCTGCGCGCTATGCAGGAAAGGAATCCAATGCGTTTGATTGCCAATTGTCTTGTCACCACCAGTCTGGTGCTGGTCACCGCGCTTGCCGCTTTGCCGGCGCGCGCGGCTGACATCGATGCATCTTCGACGGTGGATGCGGTGACCGTCTATCCCGATGGTGCGAGTGTCACCCGCGTCATCACGCTCGATCTGCCGTCCGGCGACAGCACGCTGGTCGCCAGGGATTTTCCGCTGTCGCTCGATCCATCCTCGCTGCGCGTTGAAGGCGACGCCGACGGCAAGCTGACGATCGGCTCGATCGACGCGCGCCAGCCGCGCGCGGCGCCGCCGGTCAACCTGCCCGAGCTCGACAAGCGGATCGAGGCGCTGAAGGACGAGCACGCCAATCTGCAAGGGGCGATCGACGCCGCCAGGGCCCGCCGCCAGTTCGCCGCGCGTTTTGCCGAAGCCGCCCCGGTCGGCATCGGCGAGAAGGGCGAGGCGCGGCCGCTGTCCGAATGGCGCGCCGCTTTTGCTGCCGTTTCCGAGGAGATCGCGATCGCCGATACCGCGATCCGCGAAGCCGAGCGCAAGCAGCGCGATCTCGACCGCGAGATCGCGCGGCTGGAATCCGACCGCGCCGCCAAGCCGCCAAGCAAGCTCGAGGTCCGTATCGACCTCGCCGCCGCGACTGCTGCGAAAGCCACCCTGCGCGTCACCTATTCGGTGCGCAATGCGCGCTGGGCGCCGATCTACGACGCGCGCCTCGATACCGCCGCCAGAGATCGAAAACCCTCGCTGGAACTGGTGCGCCGCGCCGAGATCACGCAGTCGACCGGCGAGGACTGGTCGAACGTCGCGCTCGGCGTCTCCACCGTGCGCATTGCCCGTGGCGACAGCGCGCCCGAATTGAATTCGCTGCTCGTGCAGTATCCTCAGCCTCCGCGCCCGGTGCCGCTGTCAAGCGCCGTGCCGGAGCTGGCGCGGCCGGCGACCGCACTGCGCTCGGCGCCAGCCGCGAAGGCCGCCGAGGCGTTCGATGCGCGCGAGCGCGCCGACGAGCAGCAGGCCGTGGCCGAGATCGGCGACTTCCAGGCCACCTTCAAAATCCCCGGCCGCGTCAGCCTCGGTGCCAGCGAGGGAGCCAAGAGCCTGCGCATCGGAAGCAGCGGGATCGCGCCCGAGCTGACGATCCGCGCCGTGCCGGTGCTCGATCCGACGGCGTTCCTGGAGGCGAGCTTCAAGCAGGCCGAGGACGCGCCGCTGTTGCCCGGCCGCGTCGCGATCTATCGTGATGGCGTCTTCGTCGGGCGCAGCAAAATCGCGTCCGCCGGCAAGGGCGAAACGGTGCGGCTCGGCTTCGGCGCCGACGACAAGGTCAAGGTCGAGCGCTCGGTGGTCAAGCGCAACGAGGGCTCGGCGGGTCTGATCGTGACGACATCGAAGACCGACGAACGCGCGTTCAAGACCAGCATCCGCAACGGCCATGATTTCCCGATCCGCGTCGCGATCGAGGATCAGCTCCCGGTCAGCGAGAGCGAGGAGATCGTGGTCGAGATGCTGCCGCAGACCACGCCGCCGACCGCGACCAATCTGCGCGACAGGCGCGGCGTGCTGCAATGGACGTTCGATGCGAAACCAAGCGAGCTGAAGGAGATCAACTTCGCCTGGCGCATCCGCTGGCCCAAGGACAAGGGCGTCGTGATGACGCCGGCAGGGTAGGTGGTTCTTACCTCGCCCCGCTCTTGCGGGGAGAGGTAAGATTGCGAAGCAATCCGGGTGAGGGGCTCTCTCCGCGAATACATCTGCCACCGTAATCGTGGAGAGAGCCCCTCACCCAACCCTCTCCCCGTGAAGAACGGGGAGAGGGAGTCACTCACTTCGCCTTCAGGAACTCACCCACTTCCAGCAGCACGAACTCGTTGTCGTCGGCCTTGTTAGGATCGCGGCTCGAGGAGAACGGCAGGTTGTTGTCGTTGCCGACGATGATGTGGGTGTCGTCGACCTTGTCGACGTTCTCGATGGTGAAGAACGGAAAGGTCAGCACGCCGTCATTGAGCGGCTTCTTCGCCTTCTTGTCGGGATCGCGGATCTTCATCAGGTCGATATAGGCGACCTTGCGCACGGGCTTGCCGACATTGGCATCCGAGAGCTCGACCTTGTAGACGCGCTTGAACTTGGCGAGATCGGGGAAGCAGTTCTCGCCGCGCTGTCCCTGCGGGCACGCCTTGTCCGCGGTGCCCTCGCCATTGTCGCGCTCGATGATCAGGCCTTGGATCGGGTCGATCATGTTGAAGTCGCCGATGGCATTGCCGTTCTGCTCGAACACATAGTGCCAGTAGCGGCCGGTGAATTTCTCGTTCGCGACGTCGAACTCGAGGATGCGAGAGGCTTCCTTGCCGTCGACCTTCTCCCAGTCCTTCTTCTCGGCATCCCACAGCGGGCCCTCGAGCAGGCCGTACAGGAACTTGCCGTCCTTCGAGGAGGCAAAGCCTTCGTAGCCCTTGGAGCGGCGCAGGTTGACGGTGGCGTAGCTGGCGCCCGGCGCGCCCGGCGACTGCACCGACCAGTGATCGGGCGAGCGCACCGGCTTGCCGTCGGCGATGCTGTCGAACACGGCCAGCACCTTGCCGGTCTTGTCAGCCTTGATCACGTAGGGCCCGAACTCGTCGCCGATCCAGAACGTGTCGCCGATGATCTGGAAGCCTTCGGTGTCGAAATCGGCGCCGGTGAGATAGCGCTTGGCAGTATCCTCATGCACGATGCGGAACGGCACCTTCTTGTCGGGGTCGTGCAGGAACACGGTTTCCTGACGCTCGATCTTGCCGCTTGTCCAGTCGATCTTGTGCCGGTTCAGGTACAGCATCGAATCGGCTGAGTTGTAGCGCGAGCCCATGCCATTGTCGGTGAGCACCCAGAACGTGCCGTCCGCCATCACCTTGATGCCGGAATGGCCCTGCAGCGGCTGGCCCTTGAACGGCAGCGAGACGCCGGTCGGCCGCTCGTAGGACTTGCCCATCACGGTGCCGGTGGCGTCGACGCGGCGGCCGGTGGTGTATTTGCCCGAGGTCTTGAGATCGTTTGGTGCATCGGCCGGCGCGTCGATGAAGCTTTCCGCCGGAAGCACGGCGTGGCCCTTGAGGGTCGCCGGATATTCGCCTTCGCCCTGCGCGAAGGCGGCTCCCGAGAGCAGCACGATGGACGCGACGGAGCAAAGCAGTGATTTGCGCATGTTGATCTCCCCTGAAGATAAACGCGGCGGAGTTCTGGGAGGCGCGTGTTACATGGCGCTGACAGTTTTGTGACGGCTAGAGCATATTCGGTTCTGATGGAATCAGAACCGAAGCTCTAGATTCTTGTCTTGACGCGTTTCTTCACGCGAACCGGTGTCCACTTCGCTCGAAAACGCTCTAACGATTGCCGCTGGATATGCCTGCGGCGTTACGTCACCGGTCGCATCGTTTGCGGCAGCAGGAAGGGGATGCCGCTCTCAGTATGGTCGATCGTGGCGTCGATCTCGAAGATGGTGCGGATCGTCTCCGCGGTCATCGCCTCGCTGCGGCCGCCGTCGACCGCAAGCCGGCCGCGATGCAGGAGAACGAGACGGTCGGCAAAGCGCATCGCGAGGTTGAGGTCGTGCAGGATCGCGATCACAGCGGTGCCGTTCTGCGCGCGGCGGCGGGCGGTCTCGACCAGGTCGATCTGGTGCCTGAGATCGAGGCTCGAGGTCGGCTCGTCCAGCAGCAACAGGCCCGCACCGTTCTGTGCTTCGCCGCAGGCGAGCTGCACCAGCACGCGGGCGAAATGCGCGCGCTGCTGCTCGCCGCCCGACAGCGTCGGCAATTGGCGATGGCGGAAGCCGCTCAGCCCGACCTCATCCAGTGCGGACTCGACCAGCGGCGCGGCCGTCGCGCGCGAATTGTCGCCCGCGCCCATGTAGACGATTTCCTCTACCGTGAACGGGAAGGTGACGTTGACATGCTGCGACAGCATGGCGCGATGCCGCGCCAATTCGCGCGGCGGATAGGCGCGGAGCGCGCGCTGCTTCAATTCGACCGTGCCGCGGGTCGGCGTGATGTCGCCGGACAGCATGCGCAGCAGCGTCGACTTGCCGGCGCCGTTCGGCCCCACGATCGCGATCATCTCGCCCGGATTGACACGCAGATCGACGGCATCGACCAGCGTGGCGCCACTGACCACGACCGAGACCGCCTTCGCCTGCAGCATCGGTGTCATAGCGAAACCAAGCTGCGCTGCCGCAGCAGGATGGCGAGGAAGAACGGCGCGCCGACTGCCGCCGTCAGGACGCCGATCGGCATTTCCGCCGGCGCCACGATAGTGCGGGCCATCGTGTCGGCGCCGACCAAAAGCACGGCGCCCAGCAGCACCGAGGCCGGCAGCAGCAGCCGGTGCGCCGGTCCGATCGCGAGCCGGAGCAGATGCGGCACCACGATGCCGACAAAGCCGACGACGCCGCACACGGAGACCGCGACCCCCGTCATGGCTGAAACCAGGATGATGGAAATCCGTTTCAATCGCTCGACGTCGACGCCGCTGTGAAAAGCCTCGGCCTCGCCGAGCACGAGCACATCGAGCCCGCGCGCGATCGACAGGCACGCGAGCAGCGCAACAGTGAGCACCGGCGCCAGTGTCGCGATCTTACCCCAGGTCGCGCCGCTCATCGAGCCCAGCATCCAGAAGGTGATGTCGCGGAGCTGGCGGTCGTCGGCGACGAAGACCAGAAGCCCGATGCCCGCATTGGCGATCGCGGCGATCGCAATTCCCGCCAGCAGGAAGATCGCGATCGACGTCCGACCGGCGCGGCTTGCGATGCTGTAGAGGAGGATGGTCATCACCAGCGAGCCGACGAACGCCGACAGCGGCAGCAATTGGTGCTGCATAAAGCGAACGCTCTCGCCGATGTGGCTGTCTGTGAAGACGATCGCGGCGGCCGCAGCAAAGGCACCGCCGCTGGAGACGCCGACAAGCGCGGGATCGGCGAGGGGATTGCGGAACAACCCCTGCATGATCGCGCCGGATGCCGCCAGGAGGCTGCCAACCATCGCGGCGGCGACGATCCGCGGAATCCGGATCGACCACAGCACGAGCTGGTCGCGCGCAACCAGCGGATTGGCCGCTCCGTCGCCCCACAGGCCGAGCGCGGCGGGAAGGCGGGCGAGGGGGATTCCGGCGGCACCCAGGGTCACCGCAATGAGCGCAGTGCCGACGAGCGCGGCGCAAAGGCAAAGCAGCGTCAGCGTTGCCGGCGGCCGCGGGCGCTTGGTACGAGGATCGGCAGTATTGCCACGCGCGTCCGCCAAGGCGCTCATCGCCGGCAATTCGCCGCGAGCGCCGCGGGCACGAACTTCTCTGCCTGAGGCGCCAGCGCCGGGTATAGCTTCGTGGAAAGGTCGCGCGCTGCAGCCGCCGTGCGCGGTCCGAAGCCAAGCAGATAGAGTCCTTCCATCGAGATGAAGCTCTTGTTCGCCGCGACCGGCGTCAGCGCGAAGGCCGGATGCGCATAGATCGCCTCGGCTTCCAGCGAATCCTTGCCGCGCTGGATCGACAGCACGACGTCGGGCTTGGCGGCGACGATCGCCTCGTCGCTGACGATCTTGTAGCCGTCATAGCCCTCGACCGCATTGACGCCGCCGGCGAGCTGGATGATCTCGTTCGCCGCCGTTTTCCGGCCTGCCGCCATGGCGCGGCCGTTGAGCAGCGACATCACGAACATCACCCGCACCGGCTTTGTGACCTTGGCGCGCAGCTCGCGCAATTGCGCGAGATCATGCGCGACGGCGGTGGTCAGGCATTCGGCGCGCGGATCGGCATCCATGGCGTGGCCGACCAGTTTGATCTTGTCGAGCAATCCCTGCTCGGAGAAGGTTTCGGGCACTAGCACCAGCGGCACCTTGGCCGCTTCCAGCACGTCCATGGTTTCCTTCGGTCCCGAACCCTGCACCGCCAGCACCAGCGACGGGTTGAGCCCGAGCACGCCCTCGGGCGAGAGCTGGCGCATATAGCCGACATTGGGTTTGTCGCGCAGCGCGGCGGCCGGATAGAGGCTGGTCGCATCGACGCCGGCGACACGGTCTTCGAAGCCGAGCGCATAAAGGATTTCGGTGATCGCCCCGCCGATCGAGACGATTCGCGAGGGGTTGTCGATGATGACGTCGCGGTCGCGCGCATCATGCACGGTGGTGTTTGCGGCCGGTGCCGCCTCAACGGGCAAGAGGCTGGCGATCAGCAGGATTGCGAGCGTGCGACAAATTGCCATTGAGGGATCACTTGGTCAGGATCAGCTTGTTCTGCGACGTCAGACGCAACCGGTAAATCTCGTTGCCATGCGCGATCATGATCTCCCGTTCGGTCTGAAACAGCTCGCGGCTGTCGATCCGGTTGCCGGTCATCGAGAGGTTTCTCACGGCAGGTGAGGCATTTGCTGCGCGCCCCCCGGCGCCTTCGGTATTGTCTCCGGAAGTTGCCGCCATATCCTCTTTGCTGCGCCCCGAACGTTCTCTGGATGGCTGTTTGTACAGGTCGCCCGCACCGCAATCCAATCGCTGCAGTTTACAATCGATATAAACTGCGCCGTGCCGTTGTTGACCACTTTGTTACCGCGACGTAACGAATGTGAACGTAGCGCGGGCGTGTGACCCGCACTGTGTATTTTGGTAGCCAGCAAGCCGCCCGCATCATTTCGCGAGCGCACGCCAGCCAGACCCAAAAAGCAGATCTTTGGATTGGGGCAATATGGCTGACGGGGCTAGGATTTCGCGCGCCCTCATTTTGGGCGCATCAGTGGTTACAATCGGATTGCTGCTTCTCGAGTCCGGGTTCGCCCAGGCCGCGGACGCGCACCCGACTGGTCGCGCGACGGAGCGCGCCAAGCCGGCAAAGCGCAAGCCGGCAAAGCCGAAAGTCGAGCAGCAGGCGGCCGCGCCCGTAATGAATGCGCGCGCGCAGATCGGTGCCGTGACGGTGCAATCGCTCGACACCATCACCGTTGCCGCATCGAAGATCGAGGAGCGCGCAATCGACGCGCTAGCGCCCGTCAGCGTCGTTACGCTCGAGCAGATCCAGGGCCGCCAGCCCAGCACGATCGGCGATCTCCTCTATAATCTGCCCGGCGTCTGGGTGCAGGATCGCGGCGACGAGCCGTCGACGTCGATCAACATCCGCGGCCTGCAGGACTTTGGTCGCGTTGCGGTGGTGGTCGATGGCGCCCGGCAGAACTACCAGCGCACCGGCCACTTCGCGAACGGCTCCTTCTTCCTCAATCCGGAATTGATCAGCAGCATCGACATCGTGCGCGGTCCGACGGCGAACATCTACGGCTCCGGCGCGATCGGCGGCGTGGCCTCGTTCCGCACCAAGGACATCGAGGATGTGGTGCGCCCCGGCGAGCGCTGGGGCGTCGACTACAAGAATGTGTTCGGCAGCAATGAGGGGCGCTGGCTCACCTCGGTTTTCGGCGGCGTTCGTGTCAATCCCAATGTCGACGTGTTCGCCGGCGGCACCTACAGCACGCAGGAGAACTACAAGGACGGCACCGGGTTCGAAGTCGCCAATACCGGCAACCGGCTCTCCAGCGGCATTGCCAAGCTGACGGTGCGCCCGGCCGACGGACACGAAGTCAAGCTCGGCACCATCTTCCAGGAAGACATCTACAGCGTCGGGCAGCCGGCGCGGCGCGCGGGCGATCCCAACTCGACCAATGCGAACGGCACCAACAATCTCTCCGGCACGTCGATCTACGCCAGCAACGTGAAGAACTACACGACGACGCTCGGCTGGACCTATTCGCAGCCTGACGACCGGTTGTTTGACTGGGATGCGAAGGTTTACTGGAATCGCACCGAGAACGACCAGATCAAGACCGGGCACACCAGCACTACACCGTCGGCCTTCTGCGGCGGCGTGCCCGGCAACGCGGTCTCCGGCTGTATCGGCAGCAATCGCGGCTACCTCCTGGATACGTACGGCGTCGACATCCACAACACCTCACGTTTCGATTTGTTGGACTGGCACAATGCCATCACCTACGGTCTCGACGCATTCCAGGACGAGGTGAGCACGAACGACAGGAGCGGCACGTCCGAGGTGACGACGCCAGGTGGCCGGCGCACGGTGTCGGGCGGCTTCGTGCAGTGGAAGGCCAATTACCAGAACCTGGTCGAAACCATCTCGGCGCTGCGTTACGACAATTACCAGTTGGAATCGGGGACGACGTCCACCAGCGGCGACCGCCTGTCGCCGAAGATCACGGTCGGACTGATGCCTGCCGCGATGCTGACGCCCTATGTCAGCTATGCCGAAGGCTACCGCGCGCCGTCGATCACCGAGACGCTCGTCAACGGCCCGCATTCCGGCGCCACCATCAACGACTCGTTCTTCCGCTGTCCGTCGGGCACGCCGGGACCCGGCGCCGACTCGACATTCTGCTTCGTCCCCAACCCGAACCTGAAGCCCGAGATCGGCAAGAACAAGGAAATCGGCTTCAACCTGAAGAAGAACGACCTGTTCGTGCCCGGCGACAGCATCCGCGGCAAGTTCAACTTCTTCCGCAACGACATCGAGAACTACATCGATCTGGTGTCGTACGGACCTCCGCTCGTGGTTCCGACCGGTCCGCCGCCCGCACCGCGCATCACCGTATTGCCCTTCGTGCAGTACCAGAACATCGCCGAGGCCCGAATCGAGGGTTTCGAAGCCGAGACGATGTATGATGCCAGAACCTGGTTCGTCGGCATTGCCGGGAGCTACATGCAGGGCAAGAACCTCCAGACCGGCCTCGGGCTCTACAGCATTCCGCCGCAGAAGATCACGACGACGGCCGGCGTGCGCCTGCTCGACAACACGCTGGTGATCTCCGCGATGTGGACGTCGGCGCTGGCCAACAACAATATCCCGCCGACCTTCACGCCGGCGACGTCCTACGATCTCGTGAACCTCTACGTGGCCTATACGCCGACGCGCGATCTGGTGCTCAACTTCTCGGTCGAGAACCTCCTGGATCAATACTACCGTCCCTACGCCATTCCGGTCGGCTCCACCGGCGACACCCAGAACGACGTCAAATGGGCCAGCGCGGGGCCGGGGATCGTCTTCAAGGGCGGCCTCAGATATCACTTTGGAGGGACCTGATCGAGGAACCGGGAGCACTTTCATCCGTGCCGCGGCCGCGCTGACGCTCCAGCGCGGCCCGGCGCGTTCTTGTTTTCAACCAACTTAACCGGCAGGCTGGGCAAGCGGCGCAGCGCCGAAAACCCGACAAGCGGCCAACGCCGCGAACGTAGGAAGGAGAATTCGACAATGTTTATCGCCATGAACCGGTTTCAGGTGAAGAAGGGTTCGGAGCAGGCGTTCGAGACCGTTTGGGCCACCCGGGAGTCCTATCTCGGCAACCTGCCGGGCTTCGTCGAATTCCATCTGCTCAAGGGGCCGGAGGCCGAGGACCACACGCTCTATTCGTCACACACCACCTGGGTCGACAAGGCGGCGTTCGAGGCCTGGACGCGCTCGGAAGAATTCCGCCGCGCGCATGCCCGTGCCGATAACAAGACCGGCGAGAGCCTTTATCTCGGTCATCCCAAGTTCGAAGGCTTTGAGGTGATCCAGAGCGAACGCAAGGCGAGCGCCGCGGCGTAAGGAGACCGTTATGTCGAGTACGGAGCTCGCCGATCTCAGGGCCTACATGGCCGACAATCCCGGCGCCGTGATCGAGGACGTCGCGCGCGAGCGAAAGATTTCGCCGCGCGCGGTGATCGAGGCGTTGCCGGGCGAGATGGCGCGGATTGGTGCGGGCGGCGAATTCGCCGCCGCCATGCAGGACATCGCCGGTTGGGGCGAGGTGACGCTGATCGTCCACACCGACGATGCGATTTTCGAGTTCACCGGCGCGATACCAGCGGGCGAGATCGGCCGCGGCTATTTCAACCTGATGCAGCCGAAGGGCCTGCACGGCCATCTCCGCTACGAGCGTTGCGCGGCGATCGCCTTTGTCGAGCGCCCCTTCATGGGCAAGTCGTCAGCCTTCATCGCCTTCATCAATGTCGACGGCGGCATCATGTTCAAGGTGTTCGTCGGTCGCGACGAGACCCGCGCGCTGCGCGGCGACCAGCTCCAGCGCTTCCGTGCACTCGCGGACCGGATCGCGCCCAGCGCGTTTTCGAGCGAAGTGGACACCGGTTCGCGTGAAGAAAACGCGTCAAAACAAGAATCTAGAGCTTCGGTTCTGATTCAATCAGAACCGAAGCTCTAGGAGCGCGGCCTGAGGAAGCAAGGTCGGGAGGCGATCATGCAAGCATGGTTCGATGGATTTTGCCGGCGCCTGATCGTCATGGCGCTGATCGCTTCCAACGCAATGCTGTGGCCGGCCGCCGGCTTCGCCGCCGACGACAATGCGCTATTGCCGCGCAACCTCTCGCCCTGGGGCATGTTCCAGAGCGCCGACATCGTGGTGAAGGCGGTCATGATCGGGCTCGCTTTCGCCTCGCTGGCGACGTGGACGATCTGGCTGGCAAAGACCATCGAGATCCGGCGCAAGACGGCGCTGGCGAAACAGCGGCTGCGGCTGCTCGAGAAGGATACGGTGCTGGCCGAGGCGGAGCAGGCGAGCCGCGGCGACGACGACGCGGTGGCGCAGATCATCCAGTCCGCGGCGCGCGAGGCGAGCCTCTCCGGCGGCGTGTTCGATGACGGCTTCAAGGAGCGCACCGCGCTCAGGTTGGAGCGAGTCGAGGCCGCGATGGCGCGGCAGATCGCGCGCGGCACCGGTGTGCTCGCGACCATCGGCGCCACTGCGCCCTTTGTCGGCCTGTTCGGCACGGTGTGGGGCATCATGAATTCCTTCATCGGCATCTCCGAGGCGCATACGACCAACCTCGCCGTAGTCGCGCCCGGCATTGCCGAAGCGTTGCTTGCGACCGCGCTGGGGCTGGTCGCGGCGATCCCTGCGGTTGTGATCTACAATCACCTGACACGGTCGATCGCGGCACATCGCGCGCTGCTTGGAGACGCCTGCGCGATGGTGCTGCTCCTGGTCAGCCGCGAGGGCGATCGCGGCCTGTTTCGCCTCGCCCGCGCCGCGGAGTGAATGATGGGCGTCAGGCTCGGGGCGGGCAGTGCAGGGGGCGGACGGTTTCGCGCCGAGGATGATCTCGTCGAGGCGCATGAGATCAACGTCACTCCCTTCATCGATGTCATGCTGGTGCTGCTCATCATCTTCATGGTTGCGGCACCGCTCGCCACGGTCGATCTCGGCGTCGATCTGCCCGCGAGCACCGCCGAGCCGCAGCCGCGTCCCGACAAGCCGGTGTTTGTCACGGTGAAGCCCGACCTCTCGGTCGCTGTCGGCGAGGACATCGTCGCGCGTGACGCGCTTGCCACGACGCTGGACGGCGCCACCAAGGGCCGCAAGGACGAGCGCATCTTCGTGCGCGCCGACAAGGCGGTGAGCTATGGCGAATTGATGGAGGTGATGAACCTGCTGCGCAACGCGGGCTATCTCAAGATCGCGCTGGTCGGCCTCGACGGCCGAAGCTGATCGCCATGAACGCGTTTGCGCTGCATGACGTTACCGATCAGGCCGCGTTGCGGCGCTGGGGCATCTCGGCGCTCGTGATCCTCGCCACGCATGCAGCGCTAATCGCGGCCGGTATGAAATGGTATCGCGAGCAGCCGCTGCCCGGTGTCTCCCTGCCTGCGATCATGGTCGACATGGCGCCGGCGACCTCAGCGCCGCAATCGACGCCGCTGGATCTCGCGCCGGGCCCCGAGATGCAGGCCGCTGACGCTTCGCCGCCCGAGCCGGTGCCGCAGCAGGCGGTGGAAGAGCTGATCCCGCCGACCCCGCCGCAGGAGAAGCCCAAGGTCGTGGCGCCACCGGAGCAAAAGCTGCAGCCGGCACCACCGGCGCCCGAACCGGCAAAGCCCGTTCCCGACCGCAAGCCCACGCCGGCCAAGCCGAAAGTGGTTCGCCCCGACGCCAAGAAGCCGACGGAGGCACGGCCGGCGCCGCGCACCACCGCGTCACCACGCGTCGAGCGCCAGGGACCGACCATGTCCGCCGTCAGCAGCGGTGCATCTGCTGCCGCGGTTGCCTCCTACAATCAGATCGTCCGCGCCCATCTCTTGCGCTTCAAGCAATATCCGCCGGGCGCCAAGTCCGCCGGACAGCAGGGCATCGCCAGCGTGGTTTTCACGCTCAGTCGCGGCGGACAGGTGACGTCGAGCCGGCTCGGCCGTTCCTCGGGCAATCCCGCGCTGGATGCGGAGGTGGTGGCCATGGTTCGCCGCGCCCAGCCATTTCCGCCGTTTCCATCAGACATGAAGCACCCCGCCATGGGCTTCAACGTCCCGATCTCGTTCTCGCTGCGATAACCGCTACTCCTTCACCGCGCCGGTGAGCGAGGACACGTAGTAGTCCACGAACAGCGAGTAGAAGATCGCAACCGGCAACGAGCCGAGCAGCGAGCCTGCCATTAGCGCGCCCCATTGATAGACGTCGCCGGAGACGAGCTCGGTCAGGATCGCGACCGGCACAGTCTTGTTGGCGCTGCTCTGGATGAAGGCGAGCGCGTAGATGAACTCATTCCATGACAGCGTGAAGGAGAAGATGCCGGCCGAGATCAGGCCGGGCACGGCGAGCGGCAGCGTGATCCGCCGCAGGATCTGCAACCTTGTCGCGCCGTCGACCAGCGCGCATTCCTCGAGCTCATAGGGGATCGACTTGAAATAGCCGATCAGGAGCCAGGTGCAGAATGGCACCAGGAAGGTCGGATAGACCAGGATCAGCGCCAAGGGGCTGTCGAACAGGCCGAACTGCACCACGACAGTTGCGAGCGGAATGAACAGGATCGACGGCGGCACCAGATAGGCGAGATAGATGCCGAGGCCCACATAAGGACTGCCGCGGAAGCGCAGCCGCTCGATCGCGTAAGCTGCAAGCGTGCTCGCGAGCAGCGACAGGAAGGTGGAGCCGATCGCCACCAGCATCGTCGTCTTCAGCCAGCGCGGATAGGCGGTGTTGAACAGGAGGTGCTGGATATGCGCCAGCGTCGGCGAGGAGATCCAGAACGGGTTGTGCTCCTTGTAGTTCAACAGCTCCGCGTTCGGTTTGAACGCGGTCACCGCCATCCAGTAGAACGGGAACAGCAGGATGATGACGAAGCAGGCCAGCGGCAGATAGATCATCACCATCCGCCGCGCGCGGGAGTCCCACGCCATGGTATCGGGAGCGGCGCTGGCGACGTTGGTTGGTTGCGCGACCGCGTCAGTCATCGCTCTCTCCCTGCTGCCATTTGCGTCGGGCGAGGCCGAAATAGCTGAACAGCGTCGCGAACACCAGGAACGGTACCATCGATACCGCGATCGCCGCGCCCTCGCCAAGCTCGCCGCCGGCAATGCCGCGCTGGAACGCCAGCGTCGCGAGCAGGTGCGTGGAATTCACCGGCCCGCCGCGGGTAATGGCGTAGACGAGCTGGAAATCGGTGAAGGTGAAGATGATCGAGAACGTCATCACGATGGCGAGGATCGGCATCATCATCGGGAAGGTGATGTAGCGGAAGCGCTGCCAGGATGAGGCGCCGTCCAGCATCGCCGCTTCGTACAGTGACGGCGAGATGGTCTGCAGGCCCGCCAGCAGCGAGATCGCCACGAACGGGATGCCGCGCCAGATATTGGCCGCGATCAGCGAGAATCGCGCCGGCCAGGCCGAGCCGAGGAAGTCGATATTGGTGGAGCGCCAGTGCAGCACGTCGACCAGCAGATAGGAGATGATCGAGAACTGCGGATCGTAGATCCACCAGAACGCCAGCGCCGACAGCACGGTCGGCACGATCCATGGCAGCAGCACGATGGCGCGCAGGATGCTCTTGAACGGGAAATGGTTGTTGAGCAGCAGCGCCAGCCAGAAGCCAAGCGCGAATTTCCCGAAGGTCGCGACCGCCGTGTAGAACACGCTGTAGAACACCGCGCCCCACCACAGGGGATCGCTGAGGAGGTACTGGAAGTTCTCCAATCCGACATAGATGCCGCGTCGCCCGATCGTGGTGTCGGTGAAGGCGAGCCAGACGCCGAGCCCAAGCGGATAGGTGAGGAACACGGCAAGCAGCCCGATCGCCGGCGCAAGGCAGACGACGATCAGGAACGGCTTGTAGTCGAGCAGGCGCGCGAACCAGTTCGGCTGGCGGAGCGCCAGGCCTCGGGGAGAGAGTGTGGTCACGGACATGAATGCGTGTCCTGTGCTGATCAAAGCCCTACGCCGTCATTGTGAGCGGAGCGAAGCAATCCATCTTACCGCTTGTGGAGGCATGGATTGCTTCGTCGCGTTGCTCCTCGCAATGACGGTGTTTGTCGATTTAGCGCCGGAAATAGCGCTTGCAGCGCCGCTCGGCTTCGGCGGCTGCAGCCTCCGGCGTTGCGGCATCGGTCGCGACAGACGCACACATCTGCACCAGCACGTAGTCGGCATTGACGGCGCCGGTCGCGGTCGAGATCGGGCCCTTGTAGCCGGCGTAGTATTGGCTTTTCATGGTGTCCTTGAAGATCTTGACCTTGGGATCGCCGGACCACACGGCAGCATCCGCGTACGCCGCGAGCGGCTGCGACCAGTACCCGCTGTTGGCGTTGAGCCACGGCTCGTACTGCTCCTTCTCCAGCATGAACTGCAGGAAGGCTTTCGCCGCATTCGGATAGGGGCTGTGCTTGAACACCATCGCGTTCAGCGTCAGCCCCGACATCGGCGTGGAGCTCGCCAGGCCCTTCGGCAGGAACTGATGCTCGGTGTCCTCGGCGATCGCAGCGGTCGCCGGATCGTTCTTCAGCGCGAAATAGAGCGAGACGCCGTTGGCCGTCAGCGCGATTTCCTGCGAGGAGTAGGCGCGATTGTTGGAGACGTCGTTCCAGGACGGGGTGCCGGCGATGAAGGTCGGATACAGCTCCTTCAGATATTTCAGCGCGGCCACCGTCTCCTTGCTGTTGATGGTGACCTTGCCCTCTTCATCGAGCAGGGATGCATTGTGCGACCACAGGATCCAGTTGGCAAAGCCGTTGCCGTCGCCGACGGCGTTGCCGAGCGCGTAGCCTGCGGGCTTGCCGGCCTTCTGCAGCTTCCGGCAGACGTCCAGCACGCCCGCATGATCCTCCGGTATCTTGTCGTAGCCGATCGATTGCAGCACCGACTTGCGGTACACCAGCGGCCCGCCGCTGGCGCCGAACGGCAATCCGATCCAGGCGTTGCCCTTGGCGCGCTTGCCGTATTTCTGGGCCAGCGTCTGCCAGCCGCCATAGCGCTTGCCGAGGTATTCGGCGACATCGGTGAGTTCGATCAGCTTGTCGGCGTAGATATGCGGCGCGTCCGAGAAGCCGATGATGATGTCGGGACCAGCGCCAGAGTTCGAGGTCACCGCGGTCTGCTGGTTGATGTCCTCCCAGCCGACGAAATCGACCTTGACCTCGACGCCCATCTTCTCGGTGAATTTGGCCGCGTTGGCGCGGAACACGTCCTCGTCAGCCTTGACGAAGCGGACCGGGCGCAGCATCCGCAGGCTTGCGCCCTTCTCGATCGGTAGCGACGGTGCCGCCACGTCGGCCGCCTTGACCAGCGATTCCGTTGATTGTGCCGAAGCGCCGGTTGCCGCCAGCGCCGCGGCCGAGAGGCCAAGCGCCAACGCGTCACGACGGGTGAGGTCGTTCCCCATAGTCTCCTCCCTGTTTTATCGTTCCCGGCGTTACTCGCCGGTGAACGTGAGCTTCAGCCCTCATGGGGCCGAAGCGATCGCCTAATATTGTTTGAGCATGATCTTTTCGAAAAACCGCTTCACACTTTTCCGGATCATGCTCTAGAGACTTTTGCCCCGCACAATTTCCGTTTCGCGGGAAACGTGCGTTCCCCGCCGGCTAGCTGTTCGGGCCGCGATCCATGCTGACAGGCTGCCAGCGCCGGAGCGAGGTGTTCTGCAGCACCGACGGATTGACGCAGCTTACCGGCCACAGCCCGGAAAGCACCAGTGACAATTCGTAGCCCACGCGCCGCTTGCGCGCTTCATCGAAACGTGCAGATGCGGAGGCGACATGGGCGGTCAGCGTGACGTTGTCCATGCGGAGCAGGGGATTGTTGTGCGACGGCGGCTCCTTCTCCAGCACGTCGAGCGCAGCATGCGCGATCCAGCCTTCCTGCAGCGCCTTGATCAGGCCGTCCTCGTCGACCGTGGCGCCGCGTCCGGTGTTGATGAAGATCGCGCTCTTCTTCATCTGCCGGAAATGCTTCTCGGTGAGCATGTGATGCACCTCGGGCCGCGCCGGCGCGTGCATCGAGACGAAGTCGGATTGCGACAGCACCTCCGACAGCGTCGCCGGCAGCACGTTGTGTTCCGACATCAGGGTCTCCTGGATGAACGGATCGTAGGCGATCATCCGCAGGCCGAAAGGCGCGGCGCGCTTCGCCACCGCGCGTGCCACGCGTCCGAACGAGATGAAGCCGAGCGTCTGTCCCATCAGGCGCGGAATTTTCAGGAGCGCCGGGCGTCCTTCGGTCCAGCGTCCTTCGCGCACCATCTTGTCCTGCTCGACCAGGCGGCGGAAGCCGGCAAGCAAGAGCATCATGGCGTGATCGGCGACTTCCTCGATGAAGGTGTCGGGAATGTTGGTGACGGGGATGCCGCGGGCCGTTGCCGCCTTGACGTCGACGCTGTCGACGCCGACGCTGCCGAGCGTGATCACCTTGCAGTTCTCGAGCGCATCGATGACCGCCTTGGTGATCGGCATGCCCTTGGCGTAGATCGCGTCGGCGGTCTTGGCGGCTGCGATGAATTCCGCCTCGTTGGCGGGAGCCTCGATGATCTCGGCGCCGATCGGATCGAGCGCTTCCTTCTCATAGTCGTAGCCGCCGCCGGCCACCGTGAAGCTTGCGCCCTTCGGCGTCACCACCCTGAACTTCGACATCTCCTGCTCCCGATTTTCTTCTTTGGTTGTTGGTCGTTCTGCCGTCATCCGGCCGCGACAAGTCGTCGCTGCCGCGCCTTCGCGGGGCGAAGCGCCCCGCCCCGTTCCAGGTTGCCTTGAGCGCGGCGTTCCCGGGCTTTTACGGAGAGGTTTCGTAACCGGACGCTAAAGGCTCTCACATTAGGGTAGGCCGAATCAATCCGCCAAACATGCAAGCGCGCCATTCCCGGAGACGCCCTGTGAAGCTGACCAACCTCAAGATCACGCCCAAACTCGGCATTTTAGTGGGGGTGACCATCCTTGGCCTCTGCGCCGCCGGCGTCCTTGCGGGCCATCTGATGCAGCGCGAAATGATGAAGGCGCGCATCGATCAGACCAAGGCGATGGTCGAGATGGCCGTGAACATGGCGGCCGGCCTCAAGAAAGAGGTCGATGCCGGGCGGATGACCAAGGAGGCGGCGCTCGCCGAGCTCGGCAAGCGCGGCAATTCCATGACCTATGACAACGGCTCCGGCTATTTGTTCGGCACCTCCTATGACGGCATCACCGTCCTTGCGCCCGATCCCAAGCAGATCGGCACCAACCGGATGGACGTGGTCACCAACGGCCGCAGGCTGTCCCGCGAATTGATGGATGGCGTGAAGGCGAAGGGCGAAATCCTCCTCACCTATGAATATGTGCGGCCCGGCGAGCAGAAGCCGATCCGCAAGATCGGCTATGCCGTCGCCGTTCCCGGCTTCGACATGTATCTCGGCACCGGAGCCTATATCGACGATATCGATGCCAAGCTGGCGCCGATCGCCTGGCTGCTCGGCCTCTCGATCCTCGGCATCGCCATCATCTCCGGCTCGATCGCCTGGCTGATCGGCCGCAGCATCACCAGGCCGCTCGGCCAGCTCGGCACAAGGATGCGGGAACTCGCCGACGGCAAGCTCGATGGCGATATTCCCGGCGTCGGCCGGGGCGACGAGGTCGGCGCCATGGCGGCGACCGTGCAGATATTCAAGGACAATGCGGTTCGCATCCGCGGCCTCGAGCAGGCGGAGGCGGAGACGCAGGCCCGCGCTACGGCCGAACGCCGTGCCGCGATGGAGAATATCGCCAACGATTTCGAACGCAGCATCACCGGCGTGGTCCGTTCGGTCGCGACCGCCGCGGCCGGCATGCAGACCACGGCGCAATCGATGACGGCGACCGCGAGCGACGCCAGCGCGCGGGCTGCGACCGTCAGCGCGGCGTCCGAAAGCGCCTCGAACAATGTCGGCACCGTGGCTGCCGCGGCCGAGGAACTGTCGAGCTCGGTGACCGAGATCTCGCGCCAGGTCGCGCGGTCCAGCGAGATCGCGAGCAAGGCGGTGGGCGATGCCGAGCGCACCAACGCCACCGTGCAGGCGCTTTCCACCGGCGCGGAAAAGATCGGCGAGGTGGTGAAGCTGATCCACTCGATCGCCGCGCAGACCAACCTGCTCGCGCTCAACGCCACCATCGAAGCCGCGCGCGCCGGCGAATCCGGCCGCGGCTTTGCGGTGGTCGCCTCCGAAGTGAAGGCGCTCGCCAACCAGACCGCGAAAGCGACCGAGGAGATCTCCGCCCAGGTCGCCGCAATGCAGGCCTCGACCACGGAGGCGGTCGCCTCGATCGGCGGCATCAGCGAGACGATCGCCCAGATGAGCGAGATCACCGCCAGCATTTCGACCTCGGTCGACCAGCAGGGCGATGCGACGCGTGAGATCGCGCGCAATATCCAGCAGGTCGCGGCAGGCTCCAGCGAGATCTCCACCCATATCGGCGGCGTCACCACGGCCGCCGCCGCCACCGGCACCGCGGCTTCCGACGTGCTGTCGAACGCCCGCGAGCTCGACACCCAGTCCGGAATGCTCCGCAACGCCGTCGATCAGTTCCTGGCCAAGGTGCGGGCGGCGTAGCGCACTCACCGTCATGCCCGGGCTTGTCCCGGGCATCCACGTCTTTGACTGCCTCCGCAAGTACGTGGATGGCCGGGACAAGCCCGGCCATGACGCAGAACATCAGGAGCGCGGCTTAAAGCTCACTGCTTCTCGATCCCGGCGTCTGTGATCAGCCGCTCCCAGAGCACGAGCTGTTCTTTCAGGAATGCGTCGAATTCCTCCGGCGTGCCCGAAAATGCTTCCATGCCGCGTTCGGCGAGCTGGCTCTTGATGTCCGGACGCTCGACGACCTTGCGGATCTCGGCGTTCAGCTTGACCACGATGTCCTTGGGCATGTTGGCCGGGCCGAGATAGCCCTGCCATGAGGTGATGTCGAAGCCCTTCACCGTGTCATCCATGGTCGGCAGCTCCGGCAACAGCGCCGAGCGCCGCTTGGTGGTGACGGCCAGCGCCTTCAGCGCCTTGGCGTTGACATGCGGCAGCCCGGTCGGGACGTCGACGAACATCATGGAGACGCGGCCGGCGATGACGTCGGTGAGCGCGGGCGGCGAGCTCTTGTAGGGGACGTGCAAGAGATCGATGCCGGCGAGGCGGGCAAAGGTCGCGCCCGACACGATCGCTGACGAACTGCCGCTGGCGTAGGAGTATTTGCCGGGCTCCTTCTTGGCGAGCGCGATCAATTCGGCCACCGAATTTGCCGGGATGTCCGGATTGATCACCAGCATGAATGGCAAGTCGCCGGTGCGCGCGATCGGCGTGAAGTCCTTGACCGGGTCGTAGCTCATGGTCTTGAGCAGGAAAGGATTGGCCGAATGCGTCGTGTTGGTCGTCACGAACAGGGTGTAGCCGTCAGGCGCGGAGCGGGCGACGTAGCTTGCCGCGATCGAGCCGTTGGCGCCCGCCTTGTTGTCGACCACCATGGTGACGCCGAGCGCAGTGCCGACCTCCTTCGAGATCAGGCGCGTCGTGGTGTCGGTGCCGCTACCGGCCGCAAACGGTAGCACCAGCGTGATGTTGCGGTTCGGGTAGCCCGGCGCCTGCGCCGTCGCCGCGCCGGATAGCAGCGCGAGCCCCACGGATGCTGCTGCCGCGATGCGCCAATGGTGTTTCAGTCCCGAGATCATATCGTGCTTTCCTCCGCTGGGTTTATGGCAGTTGGTTGCCGGGGAAACTACTCGGTCGCGGCTGAAAGCGGAAGGCGTTGCCGCGCCGCATTCACCGTTTGGCCGAGCCTCGTCGTGAGGCGATCACGACGCCGGCCAGCACCAGCGCGTAGCCGATCAGGTGAAACGGCTGCAGCGCCTCGCCGAGCAGGAAGATCGCCATCGCCGAGCCGAATACCGGCACCAAATGGAAGAACGGCGCGGCCCGGTTCGGTCCGATCAGCGCGATGCCGCGGTTGAAGAACAGATAGGCCATTGCCGACGGGAAGATCAGGACATAGGCCAGCGTTCCCAGCGTCAGCGCGTCGAACTTGAGCGTGGCGCCGGTCAGATATTCCCAGATCGAGCCGGGCACCAGCATCAAGGCGCCGCAGCCGGTGGTGAACGTGATCAGCGAGAGCTGATGCGTCACCGGGCGCCGCATCATCAGCGCGGAGTAAAGTCCGAACGACAATAGCGCGGAGGCGAGCATCACATCGCCGCGATTGAAGCTGATGGAGGCGAGCGCGCCGAGATCGCCGCGCAGAATGATGGTGAGCACACCGGCCAGCGAGAGGGTGATGCCGGCGAGCTGCGCGCCGGTCAGCCGCACGCCGAACAGCACCAGCGCCCACAGCGCAACGAACAGCGGCCCCGCCGACTGGATCAACAGCGCGTTGAGGGCCTCGGTGTATTGCAGCCCCCAATAGGAGATCGCATTGTTGAAGGCGAAGCCGGTCAATGAGAGCAGCAGCAATAGCGGCAGGCTGGCACGCAGCGCCGGCCAGTCACGCCGCAGATGCGGCCAGGCAAAGGGCAGCAGGATCAGGCTGGTGCCGAGCCAGCGCAGGCAGGACAGCGTCAGCGGCGGCACGTGATTGCCGACATAGCGCGCGATCACGATATTGCCGGCCCAGAACAGCGAGGTCAGGCTGAGCAGCAGATAGGGCTGGTTGTTGAGCCAGGCGATCGCGGAGCGGCGTACGGGAGCGGGAGCGGACGGCAAGGCGCGGAGATCGGTCATGCTGCGGGACCTTTTTGCCGGATTCTCCGCGTGCGACAAGACGCTCCGGAAGAGAGCAGCCATGCGCGCTGCCGCTGGCGCGTCATGGAGGCGACATATGCGATGCTGAACTGCACAAGGAATCATCGGAGAGACGGATGGGCGTGGACCTCTTGAACGTCGAAGGCCTCAAGGCGATGCAGCCGCAGGAGCCGGTCGTGATGATGAACCTGATGCGCTTCCGCGAGCGCTCGCTCGATGGCGACGGCTCGGGCTGGGACGCCTATCTGCGCTACAGCGCGCTCACGGTGCCGATGATCAAGGCGCGCGGCGGCACGCTGCTCTGGACCGGCAACGCCAAGGCGGTCGCGCTCGGCCGGCCAGACGGCAACCGGTGGGACTATCTGGCGCTGGTCTATTACCCCGCCGTCGCGGCCTTCATCGACATGATGACGTCGGCCGAGTACGAAACCCTCTGCGACCCTCACCGCCGCAACGCCTGCGCCGAGCACGTGATCGTCGCGACCAGCGAGGCCTACAGCAAGTTCAGGATGGGGTAGGGCCGAGCGGCGAGCTCGGATTGCCTCGCCCCGCGTACGGGGAGAGGCCGGAATTCAAGCGCAGCTTGAATTCCGGGTGAGGGGGAGCCTCCGCGAGTTCGTCTATTTCCGTGCTTGCGGAGAGAGCCCCTCACCCCAACCCTCTCCCCGTAAGAACGGGGAGAGGGAGAAGCGATCTCAAAACTTCCGCACCAGGTCCGGCGTGATCTCACTGAGACTGCGGATGCCGAGCAGCGCGAGATCGCGGTCGATTTCGTCGCGTAACAATGTGATGGCGCGTGTCACGCCCGCTTCGCCGGCGGCGACCGCGGCATACAGGAACGGTCGTCCGACCCACACGAAGTCGGCGCCCAGCGCCAGGGCCTTGATGATGTCGGTGCCGCGGCGGATGCCGCCGTCGACCATCACGGTCATGCCGTTTGCCTTCGCGGCGATCTCCGGCAGCGTGCGCAGTGCGGAGACCGTGTAGTCGAGTTGGCGGCCGCCGTGGTTGGACAGCATCACTCCGTCGACGCCGCTTTCGCGCGCGATCCGCGCATCCTCCGGCGACACTAGGCCCTTGACCACCAGCTTGCCATTCCAGCGCTTGCGGATCAGCTCGACATGCTTCCAGGCGAGCTGGTCGCGCGCGCCGATATTGCGGATCAGGTTCTTTGAGAGCACCGGCGGGCCGCGCTGCGCGTCCATGTTCTCGAAATGCGGCATGCCGTGATTGAGAACCGTGCGCGCCCAGGTGTTGAGCAGCCAATCCGGATGCGTGATCGTGTCCCAGAACACCCGCGGCGTGATCGCAAGCGGCACCTGGAAGCCGTTGCGGATGTTGTTCTCGCGGTTGGGCGCCACCGGCACGTCGGCGGTGACGACGAAGGTGTCGTAGCCGGCCGCAGCCACGCGGTCGACCAGAGGCTCGATGCGTGCATCGACGCCGGCGAGATAGGCCTGGTACCACGCGGCCTCGTTCTCGCGGCGGACGTCCTCCAGCGTGATCAGCGAGGAGGCGGACAGGATCATCGGCACGTTCGTCGCGGCAGCCGCCCGCGCCAGCACGATGTCGCCGCGATAGGCGCAGAGCGCGGACGAACCCATCGGCGGAATTCCGAACGGCGCGGCGTAGGTCTTGCCGAACAAGGTCGTGGTCTGGTCGCGGCCGGAGACATCCTTGAGCACGCGCGGCACGAAGCCGTATTCCTCGAAAGCCCTGCGGTTGTCGCGCTTGGCCGCATCGGTCTCGGCGCCGCCGTCGATATAGCCGAACAGGAATTTCGGCAGCAGCCGGCGTGCGGCCGGCTCGAAATCGTCAAGCGTGAGATAGCGCCGCAGATGCCGCGGCACGGCGCTCTGGGCGCGGGTTACCGTGGGCGGCGGCGCGGGCGGGCTGATCGTCTTGTCGTGCACAGCGGGCGTTTCCGTATTTGTTATGGTCGCGCTACGTTAGCGCCCGCCGCCGGTTCCGCCAAATTTCCGGTTCGCCTGGTTCACGGACTGGCTGATATCGCCGAGCATCTTCCTCGTGTCGGCCATCAGCGCGCCGGACTTCTTGTCGAAGCTCTCGATCAGTTCGCGCAGCGAGATCACGGTCGGCAGCAATTCGCCGCCATATTTGTCGCTGCCGAGGCTCTTCAGGAATGCTTCGGTGCGGCTCATGCCGTCGTCGACGGCACTGACGCCCGCCTCGGCGGTGCTGATGACGCTGCTGATCTTCTCGCCATTGCTCGACAGCGAGGCGGTGAAGGTCTCGAACCGCCGCAGCGTGTCCTTGATCGCATCCTCATTGTCGTCGATGACCGTGTCGACATTGCGCAATACGGCACGGATCTTTTCCTGGATGCCCATCGTCCCCAGGGGATCGGCGGTCAATTCCGGAATGCCGTCGGCGCCGGTCGGCGGAAGCGGCGCCTCGTCGGTGCCGCCGGTGAAGGAGATCGCGGCAATGCCGGTCAGGCCCTGGAATTCGAGGCCGACCTGGGTGTCCTTCTTGATCGGCGCCGTTTTGTCGATCCGTGTCATCGCGATCACGCGGTGACGGTCGAGCCTGATCCACTCCACCTCGCCGATGCGCACGCCGGCGAAATTCACGCTGCCGCCGCGGCGCAGACCCGAGGCCGAACCCTCGAAGATCACCCGGAGCGGCACCTGCCGCTGGATTCCGGCATATTTGCGGTAACCGAGCCAGCCGCTCAGCGCGCCGGCGATCAACGCCAGCGCCAACGTCCCGATCATTACATTGCTGGCGCGCACCATGTTTCGACCTTCGAAATGGGCTGCAAAAATAGCGGATTTGCGGCGGCCAGTCACCGCGGCGAGCGAACAATTCGGCAAGATCGTCGTGATGTTCCGTAACCACTTTGTACCGAGAGGCAAGAAAAGCGTAAAAAGATTGGTGCAAGGAAGCGAGCTGTACAAGCCGACGGGCAGCAGGCGGGGGAGACCAATGTCCAGCATGATCTCAGGAGATCGCGGCGGCGGCGTCACGAGCCGGCAACTCAATCGCCGCGACGCCCTGGCGGCAACGGTCGGCGGCGGCCTCGCGCTGTCGAGCCTGGCTCGTTCTGCAGGCGCCGGGGCAGGGCCCGCATCCGGCGTCCGCGTATTGCATTCGCCTGAGCAGCTCGCTTCGTCCTACGACCACATCATTGTCGGTGCAGGCTCGTCCGGTTGCGCCATGGCGCATCGACTCGCTGTCGCTGGACGACGGGTGCTCCTCGTCGAGGCCGGCGGAGAAACGAAGCTGGCAGCGGTCAGGGATCCGCAGGAATGGCCCAAGCTGCAGGGCAGCGAGCTTGACTGGCGTTATTTGACGACCCCACAACCGGGGTTGGGAGGCCGCATCATCCGCTGTCCACGCGGCAGGGTCGTGGGCGGCTCCAGTACGATCAATGCTCTGGCCTATCAGCGCGGCCACCCGGCTGCCTATGACCGCTGGCCCGCCGGGTGGCGCGCGGCGGACCTTTTGCCATACTTCAAGCGCGCCGAGACTTTTTCCGGCGGTGCCAGTGCATGGCGGGGAGGCAGTGGTCCTCTCCACGTCCTGTCGCTCGCTGATGTCGGGGATCGCAATCCGGTGGCATCCGCCTTCGTCACGGCGTCACAAGACCTCGGATACCCGATGTCATCGGATATCGGAGGGGAGGTCACGACCGGCGTCGGCTGGAATCAACTCAGTATCAAGGACGGCGCTCGCCACGATGCGGCGACGGCGTATCTCGGAAGTCTCGAAGACGTGAGCGTCGATCTGCTGGTCGACACGGACGTGCTGGGCCTCGCGATCGAAGGTGGACGGTGCATCGGTGTGCGGCTCGCCGAACGCATCTTGCGGGCCGCGAGCGAGGTGCTGCGTTGTGCCGGTGCGATCGATTCGCCACGCCTTTTGATGCTGTCGGGAATCGGCCCGGCCGACCAGCTCCGATCGTTCGGCATTCCCGTTGTCGTGGACCTGCCGGATGTCGGCCGCCATCTCGAGGACCATCCATTGGTCGCGGGCGTGGCGTACGCCGCACGGCGCGAGGTGCCGCGCTCGCACTACAACCATGCCGACGCTGTCCTCTACGTGCCGGGCACCGACCCAGATGACAGCCCGGAGCACCTTGTGATGTGCCTGTCCTTGCCGTTCGTCCTGCCGAGCGTGGGCCCGCTGCCTCCACCGGCTTACGTGCTCGTTTCCTGCCTGATGCGGCCCCGCAGCCGCGGCAGCGTGAAACTCGCCTCCGGCAATCCACGGGCTCCTGCTCTGATTGATCCGAACTATCTCTCCGAGCCCGCCGACATGGACCTTCTTGTCGAGGGCGTTTCTCTCGCCCGCGAGATCGGTGCCGGTGCTGCCTTTGCCGACTGGCGCGCCCGCGAAGTCTATCCGGGGACCGAGGCAAAGACCGCCGGCGAGATACGCAAGTTCATTCTTCACGCGACAGATTCATTCCATCACCCGGTCGGCACGTGCCGCATCGGCGCCGTCGTCGACGAGGCTTTGCGCGTGAAAGGCGTGGCGGGCCTGCGCGTCATCGATGCTTCGGTGTTCCCCGGGATCCCGCAGGCGATGACCAATGCCGCCGCAATCGCAGTCGCCGAGAAGGCGAGCGATCTGGTGCTCGCGGGGTAGAGCAATCCCGGATGAACACTTTGTGCCCGGATCAGGCGGTCATCGCCTCGCGGCACTACGATCGTAACGCGCTTCTTCCGCGCTGAAATCACGCTGTAACCCGTTCGTCTCCTCATGATGCGACACCGCTGCGCGAATGAGGAGAGACTGCGATGGTAGGCAGAGCGATCGGTAAACAGGCCGTAGTGATCGGTGCGAGCATGGCTGGTTTGGCCGCAGCGCGTGCGCTGGCCGACAACTTCGAACGGGTGATCGTGCTTGAGCGCGACCGCCTGCCTGAACAGGCAGTGCCGCGAGCGGGCACGCCGCAATCCCGGCATCTGCACGTTTTGCTGCCAGGCGGCCAGCGGGCGCTGACCGATCTGTTTCCGCATTTCGAGCGGGATCTGGCAAATGCGGGCGCGGTGCCGCTTCGAATGTCACGCGACGTGCGTATGGAGATCCCGCGTCTCGGTCCACTCCCGTCGCGTGATTTCGGCTGGTTCCTCTATTGCGCATCCCGTCCGCTGATAGAGCTGATCACGCGCCGACAGGCCGAGAGGCTGACTAATCTGACGATCCGGCCGAGATGCCGGGTGCTCGAGATCGCCGCTACATCAGATGGCACCATGGTCACAGGCGTCATATGTGAAGATGCTGATGGGCGGCAGGAAACCCTCGCAGCCGATCTCGTTGTCGACGCTTCCGGACGCGCTGCGCCAACCTTGGCGCTGCTCCGTTCGACCAGGCAGCCGGTGCCTGATGAAATCGTCATTGGTGTCGATCTCCATTATACGACGACCACCTTCGCCATTCCCCAGGATGCATCCACCGATTGGGGAGGCGTCGCCACTCATCCCCACGCGCCGGAACGCAGCCGCGGCGGCTATCTGATGCCGATCGAAGGCAACCGCTGGGTCGTGACGCTCTCGGGACAGCTCGGCGAACAGCCGCCGGCTGAGCCGGACGGCTTCATGGATTATGCCAGGCGACTAGAGACGCAGACGGTCTACAACGCCATTGCGCACGCCGAGCGGCAGGGCGGATTCGAGCGCTATGCCTTCCCAGCCAGCGTATGGCGTCGTTTCGACCGGCTGAGCGCATTCCCGCGCGGCCTGCTGCCGATCGGTGATTCGATCTGCCGCTTCAATCCCGTCTATGGCCAGGGCATGAGCGCGGCAGCGCAGGAAGCTCGGCTTCTGAAGCAGCTTCTGCAGGGGCGCGCGACCAAGGCCGATCCGCTTGCCGGCCTGGCGCTGGCGTTCTTTTCCGAAAGCCTGCCGTTGGTCGAGGGTCCCTGGAACATGTCGGCGATCCCGGATCTGGTTTATCCCGAGACACGCGGCGAACGCCCGGCGGATTTCGAGAGCCGGCTCCAATATAACGGAGCCCTGCTTCGGGCCGCGATGCGCGATCCTGCCGTTCACCGGCTGCTCGCAGAGGTTCAGCAATTGCTGAAGCCGCCAAGCGCTCTCCAGGAGCCGACCGTCGAGCGGCTCGTTCAGCTTGAACTGTCCCAAATGGCTGCCGAATAGCTCAGCCCTTCGCGAGGTTGAAAAGGGCGAAGCTTCGTTGCGGCAGGGCTCTCAATGAAGGCTGTCAATGAAGCTCGCCAAGCAAGGCTCTGGCGTTGCGCAAGTCGCGTGTGTCAAAACCTTCGGTGAACCAATCGTAGACCGGGGCGAGAAGGTCGTGGGCCGTTTCTCTCTTGCCCTGCTCAGCCAAAAGCCGTGCCAGGCTCATGGCTGCGCGCAATTCCCACGACTTGGCCTGCTGTGCGCGCGCAAGAGTGAGGGATCGCTCGAAATATGCTTTCGCTTTCGCCACGTCACGCTGCGGCGATTTGAGCGCGATTTCGCCGGCAACGCGATGCGCCTCAGCCTCGCACCACTTTTCCTTGGTGGCTTGCATCGCCGCCATTGCCTTGTCGATGCAGCGCCAGGCATCGTCGAATTGGCCCGAATCCGCATGCGCGATTGCCAGCATGAACTGGTGCTCCGGCGTGAATATGGTCGATCCGGCCGATCGCCACAAATCGATGCCTAACGTGACCGTCTCGACTGCCTCCGTGGCTCGTCCCATGAGGGTAAGGACATAGCCTCGCCGCAATACCCCTTCTGCCTTTCGGAATGGCGCGCGCTTCTCCTCCGCCAGGATGGCAAGTTCCTTGAGATACTCGTTTGCCGCGTCATAATTTCCGCAATAGGTGTTCACAAGAATCGGGAAGTTCAGCGTGAACATCAAAGTGGCGGCATGTTCAATCTGGCGCGCTTCCATCAGCGCGCAGTCTGCATCCCTGAGCGCAGCATCGGGATAGCCGAGCTGCCACAACGCCATTGAACGAAAGCCCAGGCACGTCATCCGGAGGTCCTGGCCGAAGCGCGTCATCAATCGCCGGTGCTCGGCCGGACGGTAAAGCGCCAGCGCCTCGTTGTAGTGCGCCAGAGCCTTGACCTGGTCCCCCATGAACGCGAGCGTACTCCCCATGGTGCGGTGTCCGACCATGAGCGGTACCGTCGTCCCGTCCTTCTCACCGAGAGCAAGAAACCGCGCGGCGAGCTCCCGCGCAGCCTCGCCGTCAAAGCTGATGAAATTGACGAGCCATTGCCCGAACAGCGCCGAAAGCAGCAATGAGGCGTCGTCGGGAGATTCTCCGAGCTGTTCCGCCTGCTCGATCAGCGCTCTCACCTGAGCCACGGCAGCCTTGGTTTCGGACGCGCTATATCCCTTGACGTGCATGAGCGTGTTCACGAGCGCGGTTTGCCAAATGATCTGCTCGCGCCGCAGATCGGGCGTGCTGGGCAAGGTCGCGATCTGCGCCAGGGCGTGGGTAAGTTGTTCTGCGGCTTCGGCCAGTGCCGAGCGCTCCTGTGAGCGTTGTCCCGCCTTGCCCCACAGGAACGCGGACTTTTCGATCAGGTCGGCATTCATGTAATGACGCGCCAGCAACTCGGGCTGGCTTTCGGCGATTTCGGGAAACTCTCTCTCGAGCACTTCGGCGATGCGCGCATGCAGCACGCGCCGTGGCTCGCGCAATAGCGTGCTGTAGGCTGCGTCCTGCACCAGCGCATGCTTGAACAGATAGCTCGCATGCGGCGGGATGCCCTGCCGAAACAGCAAACCCGCGCCTACCAGCCGGTCGAGCGCGCCGGCCAATTCCGCCGGCGGCTTTCGCACCACCGCGGCCAGCAACATGTGGGGGAATTCCCGGCCGATTGCCGCGCCAACCTGCGCTATATCTTTCGCCGAGCCGAGCCGGTCGAGCCGCGACATCAACGAGGCCTGCAGGCTGGCCGGGACCGGCACCACCGACTTTGGCTTTGCTGCGGCGGTCCGCTGCGCTTCGTTCTCGCCCTCCGCATCCAGCACCGCCTTGGTCATTTCCTCCGCGAACAGCGGAACGCCGTCGCTGCGCTCGATGATGTCCTGGCGGATGCCTGTCGGCAGCGACCAGATGCCGACGACTTCCTTGATGAGGGAATCGATGTCGCGCCGCGTCAGCCGATTGAGCGTAAGCGCAGCCACATGCGACCGTCCGATCCAGGGCGGGCTGAATTCCGGCCTGAAAGTGACGAGCATCAAGAGCCGGTGTCCGGCGACCAGATCCACCACCCGGGCAAACAATTCGAGGCTGGTTGGATCGGTCCAATGCGCATCTTCGACAATCATCAGCACCGGACTGATCCGCGCCAGCGCCTCGAGCTGCGAACAGAGAGCTGCCAGCGTTTTCTCACGACGGAGCTGCGGCTCGACTTCGACCGGAGGGTAGCGCCCATCGTTGGGCAGCGACAGCAATTCGGCGATCAGGGATGCATCCTCAGGCGGCGTCGAGCTCTGCGCCAGCAGCGCGTCGAGCTTGTCCAGTTTCGATTGCGGGCCGTCATCGTCTTCCAATGCGGCGACGCGCATCAACTGGCTGATGATCGGATGAAGCGCGCTGTCGGTGTGTTGCGGCGAACAGACGTAACGCAGGCGTATGTGCGGCTCGAGCGCAAGTTGCTGCAACAGTCCGAAGGTGAGCCGTGATTTGCCGATCCCCGCTTCGCCGGAAATCAGCACCACCTGACCTTCGCCGGCCTTCGCTCTTGACCAGCGCCGAAGCAGCAACTCGAGTTCTTCTTCCCGCCCCACCAGCGGCGTCAGGGCACCCGCGTGCAGTGCCTCAAAGCGGCTCGCCACCGAGCTGGATCGCAGTGCCGCCCAAACGCGCACATCGCCCTGGATACCCTTGAGGTCTCTTGTCCCGAGATCCTGCAGCTCGAACAGATTTCCGAGCAGCCTCCGGGTGCCGTCAGCAATGACCACCATGTTGGGTGACGCAGCCTGTTGCAGCCGCGCGGCCAGGTTTGGAGTTTCACCGACAATGCCGCGCTCCTGAGCGTTGCCCGACCCGCTGAGATCTCCCACGATCACCACCCCGGTCGCAATCCCGATGCGGATTTGCAGAACGACCGGAGCCTTGAGGGCGGAAATCGCCGAGATCAGCTCCAGCCCGGCCCGGACCGCACGCTCCGGATCATCCTCGTGCGCCTCCGGATAGCCGAAATAGATGAGAGCGCCGTCGCCCATATATTTCGCCACGAAGCCGTCGAAGCGTCGCACGGTCTTCGTGACACATTTCTGGTAGGTTGAAATGATGTCTCGCAAATCCTCCGGATCCATGCGCGTCGAAAGTTCCGTCGAGCCCACGAGGTCGACGAACATCACGGTGACCTGACGGCGCTCCGCCGTGTCGGGCGCCTTCGGTTCCACCGAGGCTACGGCGCGCTCGGGTGCAGCCTGCGTGGAGGCTGGCGGCTCGCTGATGGCTGCAAGGATTTTCCGCCGGTGCCCGAGCGGAATTGCGATGTCCTTCAGGTCGTCGTCCGTCAGGTGGGGCAGAACGGACACGTCAATCGCATGGTCGGCAAAACGCTGCGCGTATTGCCCGAGACCAAGTCGATCAAGCCACTGGGCAATCTCCTGCACGTCGCCTCCAGGCTAAGCTGCTGTCAATCATGGCCTTGCCGGCCGACCTGTGTTCCCGCGCGGCAACGGGACAAAAGGTGTGCGCTCGCCATGCCACTATCGATCGGAACGCCGCACTTGCGAGGCAGCCGGCCCATTCGCCGCGCCTCCGAAAGGAAAATGAACTTTGTATCCGGGCTCGTCAGGGCCCCAGGTTGGATTACCGCAGATTACATCGATTGAGAGTGAAATGCCGCACAGATCAGACGGCCAACGTCATTGCGCCGATTGTTCCGCTGGCGGTCAAAAAGCGGCGTCTTGAGCAGTGGCCGGTCGCTTCCGCCTATCCCGGATCACCGTTTCCCGAGAGGATCTGGGCCGCGCCGCCGATGCCGCGGCGGAAGGCTTCATCAAATGTGACGCCGCGAAGCTGCCATCGGTGCGTCCGGCCATTCCAGTCCATCCGCCACTCCGTCGCCCATCCGAGCTCCGACTCGTCCCACTTTAGCCGTCCGACTAGAACGACTTCGCCACCCCGTTCGGCTACCACAGATGCCAATGTCGAGGATGCCGTCGTCAAGAGCTCAGCGGCATTGATATTGGCTTTCGCCAATGCCGCGACATCGGGCAGCACGATCATCATGCCCCGCTTCAGGGCGGCGGCGAGAAGCGAGTCACGTTGCAGGTCGGACTGCCTTGCATCCGATGTGGCGATATCTTGTTTTGAGCCCTGCTCCATCTCGACAAAAACGCCAAGGATCGGGCGGCGCGAAAGCCAGGGCCTGACGCCGAGCGAGTTGAGAACATCGTTGATCTTGTTGTCGTCGAAATCGACGATCAAATCGTACGGCCGGTCGCGGGTGCCCTGTTCGTCGCGCTTCGGCTTGCCGGACATCTGGTCGTGGTAGCTATAGGCGCCGACGAAATCAGCCGCGCGCGATTTGTACGCATCTAGCCGAGGATCGCTCTCGAGTTTGAGGGCTCCGGAAACCTTGACGAGAACGTCCTCGAGACAAGCGGCAAAGCCGATGATGCGATTGGCTTCGCCCTGTCCGGTGACGATTGTCTGTGCGCGATAGAGATTCTCCGCCGCGAATGCAGATGTGCCGGGCCAGTTCGCCAAGACAGCCATCAGCGATATCTTGACGATGAGGGCGACCACACCTGGACATCGCACGATCATCTCTTAACAGCGCCAAGAGTAAGAGAAGGAGGGTTGACGATGCCGAGCCACTTGGTGGCCATACGGCGGCAATACCCCAGCCAGCACTACATTGTAGTGCTGATCGATCCGCAGGGCTTGAAGGTCTGGATCGAGCGCCCGTGCAAGCACCCTTCGTGTTTCTGGGCGAAGGCAAGCAAGCCCATGATAATCAAAGCCACCAAGACACATCCGGCCACGAGGTTCTGCATCATGGCTGTCACTCCACGGGGTTGGCAGACTACGCATTAGGTGACCGCTGCCAAGGATGATGAACACGCCGGGCGCGGCCGTCAATACGCCACACGACCGATCGAGCCTGGTCGACCGGAGGCTGGAAGGCGGGACATGACCCAAAATTCCCGGCGCTCCGAGCGGCCACTTCCGAGGGGCTCACTCACATCGGCTCGATCTCTCCGGGACGCCAACTCTTGTCGAGCCAAGGTTCGACCGGCCCGTAAAGGCGCAGCTGCGTGCTGCAGCCCTTCATGCGAGCCTCAGCGTCCAGCGACGGCAAAGGTCGTTCTGATGCGTGCGTTGGGTGAACTCAAAACCGGTGCCGGGCAGCAACGTTGATCAAGATCAACACAGGTCCGCTGCGGGGCAAGGCGGCGCTCGAGGCGTTTCGCAAGCGACCCCAGCGGCGATCAAATCCATCACAAACTCTTGTTGGACTAAGGCTGCGACGAAATCGATCTGGAAAGATGAGCGAGCCTGTTGGGGTCCGCTCACTCGTTCCTGGTAAACCTCTGCACGGAGAATCGCAATGATGGCCGACAAATCACGACGTGCCGTTCTCGCTTACGCAATGTTGGCCGTGAGGACCATCGCGCTCGGCACTCCCACTGCGCTTGCAGCTAACGCAGTGGATGTCCCTACCAAATATTTGGTTCGTTCGAGCGCGCCCGTGCGCCACGTGGATTGCACCTCTGCCCCGCGAGCCGCTCAACCTGCCAAGAATGCCCATGATCCATTCGCATCCATGTTGTTGGGATGACAAGCCCGTCGAGCTTGGTCGTCACAACATGCTCAACAATTTACCGAGCAGGCTGATTCACACGCTCGGTAACGTTTTCCCATTCTGATGAACGGCGCTTCTGTCTGAGCCTCGATAGCTGATTGAGAGCGAGCCATGTCAAGAAACATTCTCCTTGGGGTCGCATTGGCTGTAGCGTCGTTAGCGCTGGCAAACACCGGATCTGCAGAGGACGCCCCGTCCGTTCACAAGGAGCCATGGCCGATTCGCAATGGTCGCAATTACCAGCCAACCGAGCGTGAGCTGAGAGCCTTGCATCAGGAGGATGTCACGCCCAACCAGGCGCGCGAGATCGACCGATTGTATGATCAACTCCTGGCGAGTAGTGAAAAAATTCGCAAGCGGCATCCCGCAGGGAAAGAATGATCGCGCTGTTGCCGAAACCGCGCGAGAGCGGCGTGCAGCGCCGCGGTGCCGCCGAAAAGTTTGAGTGTCGACAGGCGTAGACTCCCTACGCAGTCGGGCTGGCGAGGTCTGCCAGCCCGACTCATTGTCGTTATTGGAACGTGCCAGTAGCGGTATTGGGCATGCAGGGGGGGTACAATATAGGGATCCGAGGCAAATGCGCCGACGTCTGCAGCCCGCACACAGTCCATAACGCCCCTATGGGCCTTGGTCGTGGCGTGCCGCGCCGCGACATCGTTGCGTGCAGCCATGGCCTGCGTTGTGAATACGGCGGCTGCGATGAGCGTGGCCGACACGAAGGTCATTTTTGTCATTGGTTTCTCCATATGATGACAGAAGCCAAGGAAGCGCTCGGCTCCTTAAGAGCGGCCGGCCTTCGGAAATATTTCATCACGCGCCCTCAACGAAGCGTGACCTTCTGCGCACGCTGCGCGGCGCGCCGAGCACACTTGACGCTGCCGCATCGAGGCTGAGCATCGGCGCTGGCAAACTGCGATCGCATCACTGCTATCCGTCGCCGTCTCGCCGTTACGGAAGTGGCCCAGCCTTGCTGTGAACCCATGCGGTGTCTGCCTCATTGAGGCAGATGGCAAACCGCCAAACGTTTGCGTGATCGGGAAATATCGAGGCTCCGATCTCGGTCTCCCTTTCAGAAACGCACATGCTTCCGTTCAAGATAGCTCGCGATCCAGACCGCACGTTCACCTCGCGAAGCGGGATCAATTCGTCTCGTCCCTCGCCGGACTACAATCGATCCATGCAGGAGAAACGAAAATGATTTCATTCAAAGCTCTTGCAGCGGCCGCGCTGCTGTCCGCCACCGCAGCGACGTCGGCATTCGCGCAAGCTCCCGCGCAGGGCGCTGCGAGCAGCAGCGCCCTGTATATGAAAAATCGGCGCGACTCCGGGTATAATCCGAGGAACGACTTCAATCCGGACGGGACCATGAGGGCAGCCATCCAGGAGCCGGGATCATTCTCGTTCTATTATCCCGACCTGGACGTTCTGAATGGAGGGGCGCCAACTCCTGCCGCCAGGATGTCTCCCGGTTGGCCCGCGTTGAAGGGCGCGTGTGCGTCGGCTGGCGGCGGCATCTCTTATTGCGGCCGCCGCTAGAGCATGATCCGGAAAAGTAGAGGCCGGTTTTCCCTCGCGACAAACGCGAAGCGTTTGCGCGGAGATCATGCTCAAACAAAGAGCTAGAGCGGGATGACGATTCGAAGAAAAGTCATCGCGCTCTAGGGTTCTCGTGATTTTGCGCCCGACGCATTCCCGCGTTGTCATGCTCGCCGCCATCACCGGCCGTTGACTCGATCGTGCGGCACGGCGGATGTTTTCCAGGGAGCCCCGGGCGCCGCCGCGAGGGCGTTTCTTCGGTTGCCAGTAACAGCTCACTCGTGGTGATATCGGTTCATGAGTCCATCTGTACGATCGTCCGCCACGAACGGCCTGCGCATCCGGACGATGCGGCCGGACGAAATCTCCATCGCCGTGGACTGGGCGGCGGCCGAAGGCTGGAATCCGGGCCTTGCCGACGCTACCTGCTTCGCCGCAGTCGATCCCGAAGGCTTCTTCATCGGCGAGCTCGACGGCGCGCCGATCGCGACGATCTCCTGCGTCAATTACGACGAGAGTTTTGCCTTTCTCGGCTTCTATATCGTGCGGAAGGATCTCCGCGGCCGTGGCTATGGTCTGCGCATATGGAACGCGGCCATCGCGCACGCTGGCCGACGTGTGATCGGGCTCGACGGCGTGGTGGCGCAGCAGGAGAACTACAGGAAGTCCGGGTTCGAATTCGCGTACGCCAACGTCCGTTACGGCGGCACCGTTGCGGCTCCGGATGTGCAGCAGGCTAATATCGTCCCGCTCGCCGACGTCCCATTGGCGAGTGTGGAGGCGTATGACGCGACGGTGTTTCCGGCTCGGCGCACCGCATTCCTGCGCGCCTGGATCGGCTCGCCCGACCATGTCGGCTGCGCGCTTGTCCGCGACGGCGGGCTCGCCGGCTGGGGCGTGATCCGTCCGTGCCGGAGGGGCTGCAAGATCGGCCCGCTGGTGGCCGACGACCGTGCCAGTGCCGAGGCGGTTCTGTCGGCTTTGCTGGCCCGCGTGGGCGGCGGCGAGATCTTCCTCGACGTTCCCAGCATCAACCGCGACGCGGTCGCGTTGGCGCAAGATCTGGGTCTTGCGCCGGTGTTCGAGACCGCGCGCATGTATACCGGCGCAGTGCCGCCGTTGCGATTGGAGCGCGTATTCGGCGTCACCACCTTTGAGCTGGGATAGCGCAAACCCCGCTGCCTCACATAGGCGCGATGGCCAAGGCTCAAGGCTTTGGGCGGGGTCAGTCGTAGGCTGCTCTGGCATCGGCCGGGCGTTTGCGATAGGTCCTTATGTCGTCGGGCCGGACGCGGAAGCGGTGCCCAATCGAATTGCAATCCGAAGGAGTGATGACATCATGAAACGCCGTACGTTTCTCAAAGGCGGCGCCGTGACCGGCGCGGCGACGCTGGTTGCGGCACCGGCGATCGCGCAGTCGATGCCCGAGATCAAGTGGCGTTTGACGTCGAGCTTTCCGAAGTCGCTCGATACCATCTACGGCACGGCGCAGACCTTTGCGAAATATGTCGCGGAGGCCACCGACAACAAGTTTCAGATCCAGACGTTTGCGGCGGGCGAGATCGTGCCCGGCCTGCAGGCGCTTGATGCCGTGAGCGTCGCGTCCGTCGAGATCGCGCAGACGCCGCTCTATTTCTACATCGGCAAGGAGCCGGCGCTTGCTTACGCGACGGGCGCGCCTTTTGGCATGAACCATCGCCATCAACATTCCTGGTGGACGTTCGGCGGCGGTGCCGAACTCTGCGACGAAGCGCTGAGGCCTTTCAAGGTGCATGCCATTCTGTGCGGCAACTCCGGCACGCAAATGGGCGGCTGGTTTCGCAAGGAGATTAAGACGGTCGATGATCTCAACGGCCTCAAGTTCCGGATCGCGGGCATGGGCGGTCATGTGCTCGCAAGGCTCGGCGTCGTGCCGCAGCAACTGGCGGGGGGCGATGTGTATTCAGCGCTCGAAAAGGGATCGATCGACGCCGCGGAGTTCGTCGGACCCTATGATGATGAGAAGCTCGGCTTCTACAAGGTGGCGAAGTACTATTACTTCCCCGGCTGGTGGGAAGGCGGAGCCATGCTGCACATGATCGTCAACGACGAGAAGTGGAATGCGCTTCCCAAGCAATACCAGTCGATCCTCACCCAGGCCGGCTCGGCGGCAGGCGCCTGGATGCTCGAGAAATACGACAGCGTGAACCCTGCGGCCCTGAAGCGGCTTGTCGCTGGTGGGGCGGAGCTGCGCGCGTTCCCGCAGCCGGTCATGGAGGCGAGCTACAAAGCCACCCAGGATCATCTGAACGAGCTTGCCGAGAAGAGCCCGCTCTTCAAGAAAACAAAAGAGAGCCACGACGCGTATATGAAGGACGTGCTCTTCTACACGCAGATCGCGGAAAACTACTACGACAACTATCTGCTGAGCAAAATGCGCAAGGGCTGATTTCGCCCGATCGCGCCAAGAACAGCTTCGGTTCTGATTCAGTCAGAACCGAAGCTCTAGGCCGGCTTCGGCTTGCGCGAGGCGACGAACACGCCTGACAGCACCAGCGCAAAGCCGATGAAGTGGAACAGTTGCGGATGCTCGCCAAGGAAGATGATCGAGAGCACAGTGCCGAACACCGGCACCACATGGAAGAACGGCGCCGTGCGGTTGGCGCCGATCAACTGGACGCCGCGGTTGAAGCAGAGATAGGCCAGCGTCGAGGGAAACACCGCGACATAGATCAGTGAGAGCACATTGCCGACGTTAAGCTGCATCACCGGTCGCGCCAGCAATTCCCAGATCAGGAGCGGTATCAGGCATGCCGCGCCGCAGCCGAAGGTGAAGGCGACGAATGACAGGCCATGGATCTCCGGCCGCTTCAGCGACAGCACCGAATAGATCCCGAACATCGTGAGACCGGCGAGGAAGATCAGGTCGCCCTTGTTGAACTCGACCTTCGACAGCGCGGTGAGGTCGCCGTGCAGGATGATCACCAGCACGCCCGCAAGGGACAGCAGGACGCCGAAGGCCTGTGCCACCGTCAGCCGCACGCCGAGCAGGACCAGCGACCACACCGCGATGATCAGCGGCGCCGCCGATTGCAACAGCAGCGTGTTCAGCGCCTGGGTATATTCGAGCGCCCAGTACTGCATGGTGTTGAAGACGCCGATTCCCGTCAGCGAGAGCAACACCATCAGGCCGAGACGGTCGCGGATCGCGGGCCAGTCCCGCTTCAGGTGCGGCCAGGCCCAAGGGAGGATCAACAGGAACGCCAGCGACCAGCGCAGGAAGGAGAGCGTCACCGGCGCAATATGGCCGGCGGCGAGCCGGCCGACGATGGCGTTGCCGGCCCAGAACAGCGCCGTGAGGCTGAGCAGCACGTAGGGTTGGTTGGCCAGCCAGTTGCCGGAGCCGGCAGGGGAGGTGGTCTCGGAAGCAGACATGCGTCGGGCCCGGTTCATGACGCCGCGGCCCGCCCGGCGGGTTCACGCGCCGGGCCGGAATGTGAGAGGACCCGGCCGAGGCCACAGACACGGATTTTGCGGCGGCGGCAATGGCGCTGGCTGCATCGCGACCATGCGCGGGCTCTATCCCCGGCAAGCCTGCCGGCCAATCTCGGCGACTGCTTGGCGGGGCGCCGGCGCGCCGAGGGATAGCGTCAGCCGGCCTCGCCGGGAGGACCGGCCTGGCGCTTGACGATCTGTGCGGTGAGGTCGATCAGGATCCGTTTCGTATCGGCGTCGTGCAATTCGCGAAACAACCGGAGCAGGCGCAACTCGAGCAGCGACTGCAACGATGCCGAGCCCGGCGCAGGCAACCGCCGTGCCCGGGCGGCGGCGCTGGTGGCGCGGCCGTTGAAGAGATCGACGGAGACGCCGAGCGCACTCGCCACCTGGCGCAGGCGCTCGATATCAACCGCATCCCGGCCGTTTGTGCGCTCCGACCGTTGTGGGGGCGGGGGCGTTGCTCCCAGCACTTCCGCAAGGTCGGACAGCGACAGTCCGATCTCGCGCCACTTGGCCTGCACCAATTGATCGATGTACCCGTCGGTCGATTTGCTCATTGGGTTGCTCAGCCGATCTTGGAGCGTGTTTCGTTCACGAAGCCTGCGAACAGATTTACCAGTGGCTCCCCCTTGTAGGTTTTCTGCAGATCGTTGGGATGCACGAACTCGTCGCGAAACCACGGATACTTCCGGCCGTCGAAGGCCTGGATGGTCCAGTCGATCAACTGCTTGACGCGCGGAATCCGCTTGGCGTCGGGATGATAGGCAAGCCAGATGTCGAGCGAGAAGTTGATGCCGATGTCGAGCGGGATCAAAGGCCCCGCCACCGCCGGCACATAGGTCGGCAGCCAGCCGATGCCGGCGCCTTTGGCGACCGCCCAGACATGGGCGCTGCTGACATTGTTGCGCATGGCGACGAAGCCGACCTGCTCGCGGCCGGCATATTGCTCGTACATCTGCTGCGCGCGGGTCTGGTCGGCGTCTTGCAGCACGATGCGGTGGTTCTGCCTTATGTCGTCCTGGTCCTTCGGCATGCCGTAGATCTCGACATAGGACGGGCTGACGAACGGCATGACGTGAAGACGGCCGATCTTGACGCGCTTCAGATCGGGCTTGTCCGGCTCTTCGAGCTGCACCGCGACGTCGGCCTCGAGGCGGAGCACGTCGGCGGAGCGCATCTCGCATTTGAGATCGACGAGCAGCCCCGGATAGACGCGCTGGAATTCGATCAGCCGCGGCGCGACCCAGAAAGTGCCGAGACCTTCGGTGATGGCAAAGCGCACCTCGCCCGAGAGTGCCGGCGTGGTCTGGCTCAGCGCGCGGTCGAGGGCGAAAGCGGCTTCCTCCATCCGCCGCGCCGCCTCTAGCACCTTCTCGCCTTCGGGCGTCAGCCGCACACCGTCGACATGGCGGGTGATCAATGTCGTTTTATAGGCACTCTCTAGTTGCAGGATCTGCTTCCGCAGGAAGTTGGCCGAAGCGTTCAGCTCGAGGGCTGCAGCGCGGAAGCTGCCGATCCGTGCCACCTCAAGGAAGATCCGCACCGAATCCCACTGGGCGATGCGGCCCGGGGGGTGTGCACGGTGGTGAACACCCCTGCGCTCAGGTGAGTGCATACAAATCGCCTCGTTTGTCGCCTTTTAGCTTAACGGGAACAACCCTCTATTCTTGGCAGAAACGCGGCAAATTCACAACCGCGAGAGATGATCGATGACTGCTCTGGACCTCGATTTTATTCGCAAAGCCGCCACCAGGCGCCAGGGGGCGGGTCCCGCCCGTTCGCTCGACAAGATGACCATGCTGCAATTGGCGAAACGTACGGTGATTTTCACCGTCGATGCCGCCGGGATTGCGGCGCTGATGGATGCGGCGAGGGAAGATATCCCGGGACTGACCACCAACCGCATCGTTCAGACCGTCGCCAACCATAATCCGGATGCGTTCTGGGCGATCGCGCGGCGTGATCAGTTCGACATTGCCGCGCCGAAGGGCGAAGGTTTCCTCGCGGTGCTTCCATTGACGCATGAAGGCACGCGCCGCCTGATCGACGGACGGCTCGATACCAAGAATCCGGATCTCGCCTTCGTCACGCGGCAGTCGGAGCGCCCGGCGGGCATCTATGTCTGGTGCATCCACGCCAAGGGGCCGACGGTCGCCGCGATCCCGCTGGTGCTGCAGAAATTCTCGAGCCCGCTCTACCAGGGCGTCAACATCTATTCGCGCCCGATCACCAAGGAAGGGCTGCGCGTGCTCGAGCCGCTCGGGTTCACCCCGGGCGCCCGCTATGATGGATTGTTCGCGCCGCATCTGCAGATGCTCGATCGCTCGCACGAGATGCCGCCGCCGAAGCCGGTGCCGCCGGATCCGATCTCGGTGCGCGTGGTGCGCTCGATGGACGAGATGGCACGCGTGATGGCGATCCGCAGCGCCGTCTACATGGGCGAGCAGCATTGTCCGTTCGAGGAGGAATTCGACGGCAATGATTTCTCCGCGACGCATCTGATCTGCCATCAGGGCCGCGAGCCGGTCGGCTGCCTGCGGATCCGCTACTTCGCCGATTTCGCCAAGCTGGAGCGGCTGGCCGTGCGCAGCGAAAGCCGCAGCGGCGGCATTGCGGGGCGCATCGTCGATGCCGCGATCGAGCTCTGCCGCAAGAAGGGTTACAACGTCCTCTATGCGCATGCGCAGAAGCGATTGCTCGGCTTCTGGGAGCAGCGCGGCTTCGAGCGCATGTCTGGCTCGCGCGAATTCGTGTTCTCCGATTTCGATTATGTCGAGGTCAAGCTTCAGGCCGAGCGGCATCCGCAGCGCATCACCCTTGGCGAGGATCCTTACGTCCTGATCCGTCCCGAGGGACAGTGGGACGTTCCCGGCATCCTGGAAATGTCCGCCGGCCGCGGCGCGGCCGCGCAGCCGGCCACGATGTGACCGCCATGGCCCCGGTGATCGACCTCAAACCCTATGTTGGCGCTTCCAGCAGCCGTCTGTTGGTCATGGTCGACCTGCAGGAGGAGGCTTATTTCCGCGGGGCGGCGGGTTGCGCTGATGATATCGAGCGTTCGCTGGAAAGCTGCAGGGCCGCGATCCAGCACGCCCGCAATGCCGGGATGCCGATCGCCTTCACGCGGCGGGCTGAAGGCTTGGATCTCGTCGACAGGAAGGCGCAGTCGCCCTGGATCATGGGCTTGGAGCCGAAGCGCGCGGACATGGTGTTCGAGCGCAGGCAGCCTTCCTGCTACGCCAATCCGCTGTTCGAGGACGTCGTCTCGCGGATCGGCAGCTTTGCGATCGGCGGTCTGGCCGCAGAAGAGGTCTGCCTTGCCACCGCCATCGACGCATCACATCGCGGCCATCGCGTCACCTTCCTGACCGATGCAGCCGCGAGCCGGCAGCGGCGCGATGCCGATCCTGGTTCAGTGCATCTTGTCGCGACGAAGGCGATCGAATTGTTCGCCGACGTCGCCACCACCGCCCACTGGCTGGTCGCGACCGCGCAGCGGCCTCTGAGAGGGCATCGCTATGGATGAATTGAGGGCCCGTCGCTTGCGTAACGTGATTCCGGTACTGACCGAACAGCGTAACATTCTGGTTTCCGGCGGGCTGTCCTTTGCGGGCCACCTTGTCGATCTCGCGATCATGCAGCTCCAGCTCTCGCTGCATGAGATTTCCGAAGACGAACTGTCCGAATTCTCAGACGCGGTCAGCCTCAATCTCGCCAGCGGCGACTTCCAGGATTGATCGGGAGGCAGGGATGCCCCGCAGATGGATCGTGCTTGCCGTGCTGTTCGCGGCGCGCGCGGCGACCGGGTTTCAATTCCAGTCGGTCGGATCCACGACCAACGTCCTGATGCACGATCTGGCGCTCAGCTACGTCCAGCTCGGCATGCTGCTCGGCGCTTATCTGTTGCCCGGTATAGTCGTCGCCTTTCCGGCCGGCTTGATCGGCCAGCGGGTGCGCGAGACGACGCTCGGGCTCGGCGGGCTGGCGCTGATGGTGGTGTCGGGCGTTGCTCTGTCCTATTGCGACAGCTTTGCCGCCGCGCTGGTCGCGCGCGTGATCGGTGGCGTCGGCGCCACCATCGTAATCCTGGTCGCCACCAAGATGACGACCGACTGGTTCGCTGGCCGCGAGATCGTGCTGGCGATGTCGCTGTTGCAGATGAGCTGGCCGTTCGGCGCGATGGTCGCGCTGCCGGCCCAGACTTATCTGGCACAATCGCTGGGGTGGCCGGCGGTGATGGCGTCGAGCGCGATGTTGGCCCTGATCGTGCTCGGCGCCTTCGCATTGCTGCCACGGAGTCCCGTTCAGGCCGAGACTGCGGCGGCCGCGCGCACCGGCCTGCCGGTCAAGATCCTGGTCCCGGTCCTGGTCGCGGGCGTCATCTGGGGCGCGATGAATCTCGCCTGCGTGCTGTTCTTCAGCTATGCGCCGCCATTGATGGTGGCGCAGGGATCAAGCCCGACGGGCGCGGCCTCGCTGGTCAGCCTCGCGATCTGGTTCACCATCGTGGCCATTCCCGTCGGCGGCTATCTGGTGGAGCGGTCGGGGCGGCCGGTCGCAGCGATCATTGCTTGCGGGCTTGTGGCGGCCCTGGCGCTGGCGCTGTTCGTCGCAAACATCCATCCAGCGATCGCCTGCCTCGTCTTCGGCGTCGCCGTCGGTCCATTGTCCGGCGCGATCCTGTCACTGCCGACGCGCGTGCTCGAGCCGCGCGACCGCTCGCTTGGCTTCGGCCTGTTCTTCACCTGTTTCTATCTCCTGATGGCGATCGGGCCCTCCGCCGCCGGCCGGCTGCAGGATGCCTGGGGCAACCCAGCGGCCGCGCTGATCGCGGGCGCCGCGCTGCTGGCCGCGATGGCGCCGCTGTCGCTGCTGTTCTCGCTGCTCTCGAAGCGCGGTGAGGTGCTGACGCTCAAGCCCGCGACGGCCTGAGCCTCACCTTAAGCCGTCAGTGGCCGCACGATCGCGCCGACAGCCTTCACGGCATCACCGGGCGCCAGCTCGATCTGCAAACCACGCTGGCCGCCGTTGACGAACACGCTTTCCTCGGTGAGCGCCGCCTGCTCGATCGCGATCGGCACGCGCTTCTTCTGCCCGAACGGGCTGATACCGCCGACATGGTAACCGGTCAGCCGCTCGGCATCGGCCGGCCGCATCATCTTCGCGGTCTTGCCGCCGAAGGCGCTCGCGAGCTTCTTCATGCTGACCTCGCAGTCCGACGGCACCACGGCGCAGACCGGCTTGCCGTCGACCTCCGCCATCAGCGTCTTCAGCATCCGTTTGGGCGCCACCTCCAGCGCCTCGGCGGCCTGCAGGCCGATGCTGTCGGCGTTAGGATCATAGTCATAAGCGTGCACGGTGAATGTCACGCCGAGCTTTGCCAGTGTCTCGGTGGCGCGGGTACTCTTGGACATCTGGCTGGCTGTTCCCTTAAACCTTGTCCATGATCGAGGCCTGCCTTGCGGCGGCCACAAATTTTCGGGGGATATCAAAGGCTTGGAGATTGTCCAATTGGCGCAAAAACTACCCTTCTTGCTTGCTTAAGCGTAGCGCTTCCTTTATCGGGGTTAGCGTCCCGCGTGCGAACGGCTAACGCCGTGATTTCGGCTGGGCAGCTTAAACCATGATCCGGAAAGTTCGGCACCGCTTTTCCGCGTCGATCATGATCGAACCTTGAAGTGTTGCAGGGAACGCTTGCGAAATGGCCAATGTTGTCGTGGTCGGCGCCCAATGGGGCGACGAAGGGAAGGGCAAGATCGTCGACTGGTTGTCGGAGCAGGCCGACATCGTCGTGCGCTTCCAGGGCGGCCACAATGCCGGTCATACCCTTGTCATCAATGGCGAGACCTACAAGCTCGCGCTGCTGCCGTCGGGCGTGCTGCGGCCGTCGAAGCTGGCCGTGATCGGCAATGGCGTCGTGTTCGATCCGCAGGCCTTCCTCGACGAGGTCGAGCGGCTGAAGGCGCAGGGCGTCGCGGTCAGCCCGGACAATCTGCGCATCGCCGAGAACGTCACGCTGATCCTGCCGCTGCACCGCGATCTCGATGCGCTGCGCGAATCATCCAATGCGGTGACCGCGATCGGCACCACTCGCCGCGGCATCGGCCCGGCCTATGAGGACAAGGTCGGCCGCCGCGCCATCCGACTGATGGACCTCGCCGATCTCGACACCTTGCCGCACAAGATCGACCGCCTGCTAGCGCACCACAATGCGCTGCGCCGCGGCCTCAATCTCGAGGAGGTCGATGGCAAGGGCATCCTGCGCGAGCTGACGGCGCTTGCGCCGAAAATCCTGCCCTACGCCGAAACGGTCTGGCGGCTGCTCGACATCAAGCGCCGCGAGGGCAAGCGCATCCTGTTCGAGGGCGCGCAAGGCGCGCTGCTGGACGTCGACCACGGCACCTATCCCTACGTCACCTCCTCCAACACGGTGGCCGCGCAGGCCGCAACCGGCGCCGGCCTCGGCCCCGGCGCAGTCGGTTATGTCCTGGGGATCTGCAAGGCCTACACCACCCGTGTCGGCCAGGGTCCGTTCCCGACCGAGCTGACGAACGAGATCGGCGAGGAAATCGGCCGCCGCGGCAAGGAATTCGGCGTCAACACCGGCCGCAAGCGCCGCACCGGCTGGTTCGATGCGGTGCTGGTGCGGCAGACGGTGCGCACCTGCGGCATCACGGGGCTGGCGCTGACAAAGCTCGATATTCTTGATGGATTCGATACCATACAGGTCTGCACCGGCTATAAGCTCGACGGCAAGGAAATCGACCATCTGCCGGCGGGCGAGGGTGCACAGGCCCGCGTGGTGCCGATCTATGAGACCATCGAGGGTTGGAAGCAGCCGACGGCGAACGCCCGGTCCTGGGCCGACCTGCCGGCACAGGCCATCAAATATGTCCGCCGGGTGGAAGAATTGGTCGGCTGCCCGATCGCGCTTCTTTCCACCAGCCCGGAACGCGAGGATACTATTCTGGTACAAAATCCGTTCGAGGCTTAACGGGATATTACCTATATGCCACCAATTTGACTGGAAATGGCTGATTACTACCCGCTGATTGCCCGCGCCATCGCCGGATTGGACCCCAATGCTCCCGGTGAGAGCCGCCGCGCGCTTTATGAGCGTGCGCGGGCTGCGCTGATCCAGCAGCTCCGCAGCGTGCAGCCGCCGCTTTCCGAGTCCGAGATCACCCGCGAGCGCCTGTCGCTCGAAGAGGCCGTGCGCAAGGTCGAATCGGAGGCCGCCCAGCGCGCCCGCGAGACCACCCGTCCTGCCACCGGTTCCCGCAGCGGCGATGCCTTCCGCCGCGCCACTGCCACCGCCGCCACCACCCGCCCGCCGGAAGGCGCTCCGGCCGCAGCAACCACCCCGCCGCGCCCGCGCACTCCAGCGCCGCCGCGTCCGCCCGGTGGCGAGGATCGTCCGCCGCGCAATCTCCGTGGCGAGGCGCCGCCGGTCACCCCGCGCCCGCCCGCGCCACCAACGCCCGATCCGCAGCAGCGGCCCCCCGGTGCGCGGCGCGGGCCGGATAACAACGGTGCCGCGAACAATGGCGCGCCGCCGGCGCCGCAGCCGCCGGCTCTGCGTGGCTTCCGCGATCTCGCCGCCGACGCCGACGATCTCGGCCGCGCCGCCGCGCAGGCGAACCGCAATGCGCGCAAGACCTACGCCAATGTGCCGTCGCCCTCGCCGGAGTTCGACCGGCTCGAGCCGAACATGGAGAATCGCGGCGCCGATCCGGACGCGCCCTATTCCTATGACGAGTCGAGCGAGGAGGCCGAGCGCTACGGGCCGCAGGGATCGCAGCCGCGGTCGCGGATCGGCAATGGCGGTGATCGCGACGCCAAGAAGGGCGCGCGGCTCGGCTCGGCATTCCCGTTCAAGAGCGCGATTGCGGTCGGCATCATTCTGATTCTGGTCGGCGCCGGCATCCTCTGGGGCAAGCAGGCGGTCACGGTGGTGAGCGGCCTGCTCAAGTCGTCCCCCTCGGTGGAGGCGCCGAAGGATGTCGCGACGCCCGCGACCAAGCCGAAGATCCCGGACCGCGTCGGCCAGCCGTCGTCCAGCGAGCCGGTTGCACCGGTGGCGCAGCGTGTCGTGCTCTATGACGAGGACCCCAGCGATCCCAAGGGCAAGCAATATGTGGGCTCGGTGATCTGGCGCACCGAACCGATCAAGGCTTCGGGCAACGCGGCACCCGACATCGCCGTGCGCGCCGACATCGAGATCCCCGACCGCAAGTTCAAGATGACGATGTCGTTCCGCCGCAACACCGACTCGTCCTTGCCCGCGAGCCACACCGCCGAGCTCACTTTCATCCTGCCGCAGGATTTCCCGAACGGCGGCGTCGGCAATGTGCCGGGCATCCTGATGAAGTCCAACGAGCAGGCCCGCGGCACCCCGCTGGCAGGCCTGGCGGTGAAGGTCACCGACGGCTTCTTCCTGGTCGGCCTCTCCAACGTCGATGCCGACCGCTCGCGCAACCTGCAGCTCCTCAAAGAGCGCTCCTGGTTCGACGTGCCGCTCGTCTACTCCAACCAGCGCCGCGCCATCATCGCGATCGAGAAGGGCGCGCCGGGCGAGCGCGCGTTCAACGACGCGTTTGCGGCGTGGGGGGAGTGAGGGGAGTTCTCTTCGCGTCGGATAATGTCGCCGGTCGTCCAGGTCTCGTCGATGAACACCAGACGAGACCGGAGCGATCCGCTCCCGATATTTGATCCATTGCGGCCGCCGACGTGCAACATCTGGACAGTCCTGCTCGGCGGCACTCAGCGTCTTTTTTTATAACTGAGCTTCTCGGCGTGGACGAAGTCCCACACCGTCCGGTAGTCGACCTTCAGACCTCCGCCGCCTTCAGAGTATCGATGAACGCCCGTAGCGCGGAAGGAACGTGGCGATTGCGGGGGTAATAGAGGGCGAGACCCGGAATCGGAGGGCACCAATCCTCCAGAACGGCGACAAGGTGCCCCGAATCCAGAAGCGTTCGGGCGAAGCTTTCCGGCACATAGGCAATGCCGAGCCCATCCGCTGCTGCTTCGACGATCAGGTCATTGTCGTCCAGGGTCAGAACGCCCGGAACGTCGACCACCACCTCCGCGCCGTGTCTTGAGAATTCCCAGCGATAGCGCTTTCCGCTTGGCAGGCGCTGGCGGATGCACCGGTGGGCGTGCAAATCGTCCGGCGTGATCGGGGGATCTCGACCCTCCAGATAGGCTGGCGAGGCGACTGCAATGAAGCGGGCATCGCCGCCGAACCGGACCGCAACCATGTCCTGCGGCACTGCTTCGGCAAGGCGGACACCGGCATCGAAACCCTGCTCGACGATGTCGACGAGCCGCCCCTCGGAGACAAGATCGATCTCGACCTCCGGATGCTGAGCGAGGAAGTGCGGAATGACATCACGCAGCAAGATTGCAGCTCCGCTCTTGTTGGCGTTGATCCGCAAAGTTCCGCTAGGCGTTCCGCGCACTTCGGCGAGCGAGTCGAGAGCCGTATCGAGGTCTTGTAGCACCGGACCCAGGTGCGCGAGCAGCCGGGCGCCAGCCTCGGTGAGCGAAACACTTCGAGTGGTTCGATTGAGCAGGCGGATGCCGAGATTCCTCTCGAGCGCAATCATTGCGTGGCTCAGGGCCGAACGCGAGACGCCTATCGTCTCGGCAGCTCTACGGAAGCTGCGAAGGTTGGCGACGGAGGCGAAAGCCGCCAGATCGTTCAGGCTTGGGCGCGGCACTGGTGAATTTATTTCACTTACTCATCCAATAATGGACGTCTTATAGCACCAATTGGTCCCCTCTACATCATCGGAGTAATTTCAGAGGGAATATCTCATGAGCAAAACCTGGTTCATCACCGGCGCGTCGTCAGGCCTCGGCCGCGAAATGGCGCAACGCCTTCTTGCCCGTGGCGACCGCGTCGTCGGGACGGTGCGACGGGAAAGCGGCCTGGCCGATCTTCAGCAAGCACACGGCGAGAACCTCAGTACGACGATACTTGATGTGACGGATACCGCCGGGCTCCGGGCGGCCATAGACGACGCATTCGAGCGTATGGGGCGGATCGATGTCGTCGTCAGCAATGCCGGCTACGGGCTGTTTGGAGCGGCCGAGGAACTTACCGACCCGCAGATAAACCATCAGATCGCTACCAATTTGACCGGCTCGATCCAGCTCATCCGCGCGGCAGTGCCGCATCTGCGTCGTCAGGGAGGTGGGCGCATCATCCAGGTTTCGTCGGAAGGCGGGCAGATCGCGTATCCGAATTTCAGCCTCTATCACGCGACCAAGTGGGGCATCGAGGGATTCGTCGAGGCCGTGGCGCAGGAGGTCGCGCCCTTCGGAATTGACTTTATCATCGCCGAACCCGGCCCGACGGCCACGAATTTCGGAGCCGGTCTGGTGCGTCCCGCGCCGATGGACGTCTACGAGGACACTCCCGCCGGCGCCGTGCGCCGGGCGATCGACAGCGGGAGCTTCGCGCTGAAGGGTGATGCGGGACGGACTGCGGCAGCGATGATCGCCGCCGCCGACAGCACTAATCCTCCACTGCGTCTTGCGCTGGGCAGCACCGCTTACGATTCGATTTCGAAGGCTTTGACGCAGCGACTCGTCAGGATCGAAGCGCAGCGCGAGGTCGCGTTCTCGGCCGATCGCGAAGACGTTTGACATCTGATGCGGCGGTTGCCCTCACACCCGCGACGTGAGTGCAAGGTTGGCCGCTAGTTACTTATGACGCAGGCAGGTACAAACATAGGCAGGAAAAATGCCAATTCGTTCAATGTTCTTGGCCATCATACTTGGAGCCTCTGTTGTCGGTTCTCATGCCCAAGCAGCTTCAGCAAACCAGGTGGTGGGTACTTGGCGTATGGTATCGGCGCAGATTGATCCAGAAGGAAGAAACCTTCCTGCTTACGGTCAGCGGCCAAACGGCATGCTGGTCTTCACGCCAGATATGCATTTTATCGAAGTTTTGACGGATGCAGATACGCCACGTTTTGCGTCGAATGTGCGTGGTGGGGGCACGGATGCCGAAAATCGAACCGCGATGTCTCGAAGCATCGGTTTTTTCGGGACTTACACTGTGGATGAGACAGGTGAGTTCAGCGGCAACCGCGTCGAAGGGGCCACTTTTCCAAACTGGGTTGGGGATACCCGCACTCGGAGGGAGCTGACCCTGAAGGTTTCTGGCGATCAGATGACAGAGCATTTCCAACGCCCGGACGGAACGAGGATCGTCATCGAATGGCAGCGGGTAAGGTAAGTAGCTTCTGGCTTGCCCCTCCTTCCCCCACACTTCGCACCATTGCCTCTCGACCTTTGCGCGTCAAACGCGCATTCTTGTGGCTGTTCATCCGGTCTCTCTCTGGAACACTGAAGCTTCGCAACCTCGGCTTCCTCGGTTCGGACCAGATGGACAACCTCCTGAAAGACCACAGCTAGAGCATGATCCGGCAAAGTGGAAACCGGTTTTCCCTCGCGACAAACGCGAAGCGTTTGCGTAGGAAGGTCCTAATCGGATCATGATCTAGTGCAGTGAGTGGGACGCAATGAAACGCTACCTGATCTTCGCCGCTATCGGCCCGTTCATCGGCGGTCTCATTCTGCTGTTCGCGACCTCCTACCAGTCCGGCTATTGGACCGAGACAGGCGCGCACGAGGTCGGAAAGTTCTTCCTGGCGTTCGTCAAGACGCTGCAATACGCGTATCTGTTCGGCATCGTGCCGTCGCTGATGCTGGCGGCGATCGACGACATTCTTATGCATGTGCGGAAGATCAATCCGTTCGCGCGCATGCTGATCGTTGGCGTAATCGGATTCATCGCGGCCGAATTGCTCTACGGCTCGCGCGGCCCGGACTCCGGCGCGGTGCAGTTCATTCTCTACGGGCTCGTCGGCCTGGTGCCGGCAACGCTGTCGTCCTGGCTGGCGCACAAATACGCGGAAGAGCCGCAGCCGGTGACGACTTAACCGCTTTCGCCGTCATTGCGAGCGAAGCGAAGCAATCCATGTTTCCACAAGCGGCGCTATGGATTGCTTCGCTCCGCTCGCAATGACGATGTGGTTGGTTTGGGTGCGACAAACAACCCGACGGGCAAACCCGGCTTTCCCTTTTCGCAGCGACGATAACGGTGCGAGGTTCAACCGAATCGTAGGATGGGTAGAGCGGAAGCGAAACCCATCATGGGTGCCGCTTGCTCATCGCGATGGGTTTCGCTTCGCTCTACCCATCCTACGGGAAGGCTGCGATGCTTTATTGCAGGCCGTACTTATGCAACGCGACGAGCAAGAGGCGAATGATGCAGTCCGAGATCGTTTCGCCTCGCAGGCGCAGTTGCTGCAGCCCCGCCAACGTCGCCTCGTTGACCGGTATGAGCCAATTGCCGTTTGGCAGGCGCCGTCCGGTCGGGGCCCCAGCCGCACTCTCTATCAAGGCGCGGCACTCCTCAGTGATCTCAATATTCGGCATCGCTTTGATCGGAGTCCTCGCGGGATTAAAGCCGCCGGTGTTGGCCTGAGCCAACATCATAGCTCGCGCTGCGCGCGCCCCGGCTACTGCACATCAGAGAATCCATTTCACCGCATGCTCTACTGTTGGATGGGTTCCGGGCTCGTCCTTCGGACGCCCCCGTCTCGGGGACGATGGTGGCGATCCCGGCGCGGTTCATGTTCAGAACGCTAAGCGGAACCGGGCGGACAGCCCGTTTTCCTCGGTGTGAGCGCCGAGCCGACCCGTATAGGAAAAACCCAGCGTGGCGTCCTTGCTGAGGGGGATATCGAGCCCGGTCTGGATGAGCGCGGCATCGCGGGCGATCGGCACGCCTGTCACCGTAAAGGCATCGGAGCTGGTCAAGGCGTGGGTGGTCCACGGCGTGACATCGCCGAACGCATGCTGCCAGCCCAGCGTGCCGTAGAGATTGCCGCTGACCGATCCCAGACTGACGGGGAATGCGCCACGCAGGCCGATCGTGGAGTAGGTGACGTTTTGGGTCTCATCGCCGCCGTGCAGGCCGGCGATGCCGTTCTCGTCATAGCCGTTCGTGTGCAGATTGACCCAGGCAAAGCCGGCAAACGGTTCAAGGGCGGCCCCGCCGGCATGGAAGGTGTAGCCGGCATCGCCAAAGATCTGCGTGGTGCGGGCATTGTAGGAGATCCTGTCGATTTCGGCGAAACCGGGGAAGGCGACGTTGCGGCTGGTATCGATCGCATGCCAGGTGTTGGCCACGCCGAGATGCAAGCCGAGATCGTTGATCCGGGCGCCGGCATACGCGCCGATCGTGGACTGGTCGACGTCGGCCGACGAGGTGCGGCCATCGACGCTGTAGAATGAGCGGCCATAGCCGCCCATCACGCCGATCCGCCAGATGTCGTCGATGAGCTTGTCGGCGCCGACGAAGAAACCGCCCGCGGTGCGGTCGAGGCTTGCGGCGTTATGGCCTCCGCCGCCGAGCCGGGCCCAGCTGCCATAGCCGGAACCCCAGACGGCGAGGCCGTCGCTGAGCTTTCGGACATTGTCGGCGGATGATCCGCCCGGCTCGCCGAAGGCGGCGAGCAGCCGGCCGGTGACGGCGTAGCGGGCAAAGTGGCTGTCCTCGATCAGTCCGCTCTTCAGACTGGCGTGGATCTCGCCATCGAGAACGTTGTAGGCGCCGCGGGCTTCGCCGGCGTCAAGCAACAGCAGCTTGTTGTAGAGTGCAAGCGACGAGCCGGATTGCGCCAGCGTGTCGAGTGCAACCGCGGTGCGGTACTGATTCGCGGTGTGGGCAACCGTCTCGAAAATGGCCGGGTTGCCCGAGCCATCTGCGTTGGAGGGGATCGGGGCAACGGTGAGATAGGCGTTGTCGGCATCGTAGCTGAGGCTGGTCGCAAGGAAGGCGGAGGAGATGGTGGAGTCGGCGAAGGTGCCGCTCACGCCAGTGCCGGCCCTCAGGATCGTGGCGGTCTGGCCTTTTTGGTAGCTGACCAAGGGATCACGTGTGGAGACCACCACGGTGCCGCCTTTAAGGGTGGCTCTGCCCGACACCGTGGTCAGGTCGCTGCCGGACCCGGCGATATCCACCGCATAGATCGCGCCGTTCTCGAAGGTGAGGTTGCCGTTGACAGCCAAGCTGCCGGTCGTGCCGGCCCTGCCGGGGGCGAGAATGCCACCGCTGTTGATCGTCGTGGTGCCCACGGTGCCGGTGCCGGCGAGGGTGGCGCCGGCATTGACGATGGTCAGCGCACTCGAGGCGATGGAGCCATCCACGGCCAGGGTGCCGGCTGCAACCGTCGTGGTCCCCGTGTAGCTGTTGTCGCCGGTCAGGACCACTGTGCCCGCCCCAAGCTTGGTCAGGCTGCCGGTCGACCCCGAAGCGTCGGTGAGCTCGGCGTTCAGGGAGAAGGTATCGGCTGTGGCGACCGCTTCTACGTTGAGGTTGCCCCGCAGGGTGACACCGCCGGTGGCGGCGAGGGTCAGCGAGGTGTTGCCGCCGGTGGCAGCCAGGGCTCCGCCGCCGTCGAGATCAGCATTATCCGCTGCGGTTCCGCCGCGGAACGTGGCGCCGCTTTGCAGCACGATGCTGCCTTCGGTGGTGATGCTGTTGCTGCCGGCGGCGACCAGGGTGGCGGTGCCGCCCAGGATGAAGCTGGAAGAAGAGCCATCCAGCCGGATCGCGCCGGCGGCCACTGTGGCGCTGCTGTTGGTCGCGGTGGCGTTGCTCACCTCGCCGGCGGCATAGAGATAGAGCGTGCCGGCCGCCACGTTGAAGATGGTCTGGCTGCCCTCGTCGGTAAAGACATTGCTACCGCCAAGCTTCCAGGTGCCGGCGCCGGTCTGGGTGATAGCGAGGGGACCGTTGGTCCTGCCGCCCATAGGATCGCGCATGTCCAGCACGCCTCCGGGCGCCACGCTCACATCGAGCGTGGCGGGCCCATTCAAGTAGATGGACGAGGCTTGTCCGCTGGCCGTATTGCCGGAGAAAATGGAGGTCTGGCCTCCGCTGACCGTCAGATTGATCGTGCCGTAATCGGTGTAGACCGCACCGCCCAGCGTGTCGGTCGTGTTGCCGAAGAAGCTGCTGTCGGCGATTGTCACCGTGCCGCTTGAGTCGAAAATGGCGCCGCCACCATGGGCGGCGAAATTGTTGGAGAAGCTGCTGCCGGTGATCGTCGCGGTGCCGTTGATGAACATGGCGCCGCCATAGGTGGCCGAGTTGCCGGAGAAACTGCTGTCGGTGATCGATACCGTGCGGTTCGCTTCATTGAAGATCGCGCCACCGGCGCCGGCGGAATTATCCGAGAAGCGGCTGTCGACGATGGTTGCCGTGCCGAAGTTGAAGATCGCGCCGCCACCATAGGTCGTGGAGGAGTTGTCGGCGAAGCTGCTGCCGCTGATCGACGCCGTGCCAGTGTTGTAGATCGCTCCGTTCGCGTTGCTGGCGAAGGCGCTGTCGGCGATCGTTGCCGTGCCGGTGTTGTAGATCGCGCCGCCGGCACTGCTGGCGGAATTGTTGAAGAAGCTGCTGCCGCTGATCGACACCGTGCCGGCGTTGAAGATCGCGCCGCCCTGACTGCCGGCGGTATTGCTGGCGAAGCTGCCGGCGACGATCGTCGTCGTGCTGCCTGCCTCGCTGTAGATCGCGCCGCCATAGGAGGTGGCGGAATTGTCGGAGAAGCTGCTGCCAGCGATCGTCGCCGTGCCGTCATTGTAGATCGCGCCGCCGTCGGTGGTAGTGGCCGTGTTGCCAGAGAAACCGCTGCCGGCGATCGTCACCGTGCCGTGATAGTTGTGGACTGCACCGCCGCCATACGTGGCCGAATTGTTGGAGAAGTTGCTGTCGGCGATCGTCGCCGTGCCGGTATTGTAGATCGCGCCGCCCTCATAGGTGGCCGAATTGCCGGAGAAGCTGCTGCCAGCGATCGTCGCCATGCCGTCATTGGCGATCGCGCCGCCCTGAGTGGCGGTATTACTGGAGAAGCTGCTGTCTACGATCGTCGCCGTGCCGGAAAAATTGTAGATCGCGCCGGCGAAGCTGGCGGAGTTATTGGAGAAGCTGCTGTCAGCGATCGTCACCGTATTGGTGTTGAAGATCGCGCCGCCGAAGCTGGACGAATTGCCGGAGAAGGTCACGGACGAGTGGGCTCCGGCATCGCTCAGATTGGCGCTGGCGCTGCCGATAGCGAGAGCGGCACCAGGATCCACATTGATCGCGCCGCCAACCGGTCCGGAGCCGCTCACCGCGTATGACAGCGCGCCCCCGGCGCCTACATAGATCGCTGTCGCGCCAAATACAGTCTGCCAGGCCGAGACCGACGTGGCCGTGCTGACGGTGGTGGTGGCGTTACTGGCGACGGCCTGGTTGTAGGCCGTCAGCGCGGCCTGCATCGCAGCGCCGTTGGCCGTGCTGGGATCGGCAGCGTAGGCCACGATGGCCGCTTGCAGGGCGCTGGACGCGTCGCCGACCGCATCCGCCCACGCCAGCGACGGCGCAATGCTCAGCAGCAGGGCGGCGACCGAAACGCTCCACTTCCACTCAGAGCCGACCCGGTGGCGGTGTCGGAGACGATCTTCCTTGTTGAGGAGACTGACCTGTTCGGAGACCCGGACCATGCCAAGGATCCGATTGAGGGCAGGACGAAAGGCGCGATTCATGTATGCAGCGATTTACCGGTCAGGTGGAATTGTCCAGCAAACACACCGGCAACGTGACGGCTACCCCGTGGTACGGAAAACATGAAGTTTTGGACGGAATGCAAAATTTTCGATAGCAACGGGTGCTATCCGAGCGCACGCATCGGGAGCGATGGGATTCACTACGCGGCTGGATGGTCTATGGTTAATCATTCCGACGATCGCCCGGACCCGCGCGACTCCACTCGGATCTCTCCCGAAACGTCGTCCCCAAAACGCCCCGCGCGCTTCCTCTACGGGGAACGAAGCAGCCTCGATCCCCGTGCGAACAGCGCGGACTATCTCGCGGACGCCAACCTGTTTCGTCGCAGCTATGTCCGAACCATCGGCGAATCGGAGGGGATGCCGCTCGACAGCACCGTGGCATGGTTCGTTGGGAACAACGTCGCTTTCTACAAGCTGACGTCCAATTCCTGCGTGGAGGCAAAGCGAACCGAAGCGGATGCGGCAGCCGACAAGATCGACGGCGTGGTATTCGACTACGTCCTGTCCGGAGAATACAGCGAGGAGACCGCAACCGGTTTCGTCAGCCTAAGAGCCGGAGACCTTGGGATGGTGCAAAGCACGGTCGAGGTGACGGCGCGGTCGCGCCTGGCTCGCATAGCGACAATTTTCCTGCCGCGAACACGCCTCGCTGCTGCACTCGAGACTGACCTCTCCGGCGAGCCCTTCATCCTTCGCTCCCTCAGTTCAGCTCCGCTGGCGCCCTTTGTCGGCGCCCAGATGCGGTTGCTGTTCGAGTCCTACGGGAGGATGGACGCGCAGGACTTCGAGATCGTGCTCGAGGCGACAGCCGAACTCCTCATTCATCTGCTGCGGGGCGAATTGTCGCGGGGCGAGCAGTTTCAGGCACGGCCAAGCAAGGAATTCATGCGGGCGATTGCCTACATCGAGGAGAACTATCATCGCCCCGAGCTAACGCCGGACGATATCTGGCGGGGCATCAACGTATCGCGGACCCAGCTCTACAAGCTGTTCTCGGAGAATAGCCTGACCGTGGCAGGATATCTGCGCGACGTTCGGCTGCGCCGTTTCGTCGATGCCTTGAGGACGACGGACGCGTCCGGAATCGGCCGCCTTGCCTGGACCTGCGGATTGGATATGCAGGCCGCCGACTTCACCCGTTTATTCAAGCGTGTCTATGGAATGACGCCTCGCCAGGCGCGAGCGGCTCTACAAGCTGGGCAGCCGGTTGTAACCAAGGTTTTTCCTGCGCCCTCTGATATCGAAGAGGGCGGAAAGTAACGCAAAGCTCGGACGCAAAGCGCCGCGAGAATGCGGACTCGCATCCCTCACGCTGTTTGACATTTGAATCAGCACTCGCGGCCATGCTGTAGGGTGGGCAAAGCGAAGCGTGCCCACCATCACGAGCACAGCGCTGGATGGTGGGCACGGCGCAAGTGCGCCTTTGCCCACCCTACAACTCTACAACCGGTTGCTCGCGCCACAAACGCTTCCCCGTGGTTATGGGTCTGCTTTCGCGGGGGCGGTAGGATGGGTAGAGCGAAGCGAAACCCATCATTGGTGCCGCTTGCTCCATCGCGATGGGTTTCGCTGCGCTCTACCCATCCTACGGGACGGCTGCGATGCTTTATTGCAAGCCGTACTTATGCAGGGTGACGATCATGAGGCGAATGATGCAGTCCGAGATCGTTTCGCCTTGCCGCCGCGCTTGCTGCAGCCGCTCCCATGTTGCCTCGTTGACCGGTATGACCCAATTGCCGTTTGGCAAGCGCCGTCCCGTCGGGGGCTCAACCGCGCTCTCAATCAGGGCGCGGCACTCCTCAGTGATCTCGATATGCGGCATCGCTGTGATGGAAATCCTCGCGGGATTAAAGCGGCCGGTGTTGGCCTGAGCCGACAAGATCCACCAGTTAAATCGCGGCAATGCTTTTAGCTGGCATCGCGAATGAGACGCTGCTAGCGACGCAATAACGGCGAGTGTGCGGCCCTGCCGCAAGCTGACAGAGCGGTAATGTGACGCAACTTGTGCCGCGCCCTTGCGTTACCATCTGAATGGCCATGCCCGACGACATCTTCACGCCCAACCGCGCCCGCTCGCGAGGCCCGTTCCGCGACACGCGGCCGCGGGGGAAAGTCATCGACCAGGACGGACGCGAGATTCCGGAGGCCGCGCTGCATCCGCAGTTCGAGGCGTTCCGGCTCGACTTCGAGACCGCCAATCCGTTCGGCAATCTCACCCGCGAGCAGCGGCTGGCGCGGCTCGAGGCGATCGCAAAACTGCTCGACGTTGCCTTCATCGTGCCCGGCACCAAGATCCGCTACGGCATCGACGGCCTGATCGGCCTGATTCCGGTGGTCGGCGACATCATCACGACTGCGATCTCGCTGTGGCTGGTGCGCGAAGCGCGTGCGCTGGGCGCGCCCTGGCATATCACCGCGCGGATGCTCGCCAATGTCGCGCTCGACGGCGCGGTCGGCTTGGTGCCGCTCGCGGGCGACGCATTCGACGTCATGTTCCGCGCCAATGTCCGGAACGTGCGCATGCTCAAGCGCTGGCTGGACAAGCAGCCACGGTTATAGGTCCGAAAAAAGAGAAAGCCCCCGGAGCATCCCGAGGGCTTTTCGCTTGGGTAGGGACGGATCGGTTTAAGCGGCGTCGGCGTCGGTATTGGCCTGCACCGGGCGCGGACGACGCGGCAGCGGGAACGCCTCGCTCTCGTAGAGCGAACGGATGCCGTTCTGGTCGAAACGGGCTTCCTCGACCTGCAGGTAGGCGCCGTTCAGCGAATCCGCCGGCAGCTCTTCCATGGCATACTGCACGGCTTCCGCCGCGGTGCCAAAGCGCCGATAGGCGAATCCGGCCCGCTTCTTCTTGCGAATGGCGGCAGGAAACAGCTCGGCGGAGGTGTTAAAGTTGAACGGACGCATAGGACGCATGGTCGACGACCTCTTACTCTTCTTAGCGATAGCGCGATTGGGGGCTGAGGACGGCGGGCCACAACCGGCGGCGCGCCGCACATGTCATTTCGTCCCCCAATATAGGCTTATTTGACAAAATTGCGACCCCTGAACGGTGCCGACAGACCTCATGATGAATCCGCGCATGACAGTAAGGAAATCAGGATAAGCTAAATTAAATCAATTAGTTGCGTGAGTTCCGGGCCGCCTGCGTCTACCGGAAGGGGGAGAATCCGAGGTGATCGGCTGGTATCCCGTCCGCGCATTATTCCGCGGCGCGGCGAAGTCGGCGACGGAATGACGACCCGGAAGCATTGCACGCATCGCGACGCGTTGACGCGGCTTGCGCCGCCTCGCTTCCCGCTCGGGTCGATCAGCAACGCTCTCAGCGGCAGCGCATAAGGCGCGACGTGCAGGGCACCAAGACTTGTGCGGGGCGCGCGGCGCTTTAAAACTGACGACAACAATAGAGCGACCGGTCATCGCGACGCCGGTCCGCGAGGAAACGCTGGGAACGCCGAGGATCATGCTCAAGGAAGCCGCAACCTACGACGAGCTCTGCCGCAACTTCCGCTGGGACGTGCCGGCGCGCTTCAACATGGCGACCGCCTGCTGCGACCGCCATGCCGATGGCTCCGGACGGCTCGCGCTTGTCTATGTCGACGAGGACGGCGCCCAGACGCGCACCACCTTCGACGAGGTCGCGGAGATGTCGCGCCGCTTCGCCAATGTGCTGAAGGCCGACGGTCTTGAGCGCGGCGACCGCGTCGCGGTGTTCCTGTCGCAATCGCTGGAATTGCCGATCGCGCATTTTGCCGCCTTCCGCTCCGCGATGATCTCGATCCCGCTGTTCGCGCTGTTTGGCGAGGATGCGCTGGAATTCAGGCTGTCGAATTCGCAGGCGAAGGCGATCGTGACCGACGCGGCCGGCTGGGAGAAGCTCGCCAAGATCCGCGACCGCCTGCCTGAGTTGAAGAACATCTATGTGGTCGGTGACGAAGCGCCCGCAGGCACCAGGCCGTTCTGGCCCTCACTGCGTGCGGCCTCGGCGGAGTTTACCAGCGTCGACACCTCGGCCGATGATCCCGCGCTCATCATCTATACGTCGGGCACCACAGGAAATCCAAAGGGCGCGCTGCACGCGCATCGCGTCGTGCTCGGCCATCTGCCGAATGTCGAGATGTGCCACAACTTCCTGCCGCGGCTCGGCGACCTGATGTGGACGCCGGCGGATTGGGCCTGGATCGGTGGCCTGATCAACGGTCTGTTCGCGTTCTGGTATCACGGCATTCCCATCGTCGGCCATCGCGCGCGCAAGTTCGAGCCGCAGGCGGCGATGCAGATGATGGCTGAATTCGGCATCCGCAACGTGTTCCTGCCGCCGACCGCGCTGAAGCTGATGCGGCAGGCGGGCGTGACAAATTCGGGCGTGAAGCTGCGCAGCATCTTCACCGGCGGAGAGTCGCTCGGCGGCGAATTACTGGGCTGGGTGCGCGACACCTTCGGCATCGACGCCCATGAGGTGTTCGGCCAGACCGAGTGCAACCTCGTGATCGGCAGCAATTCGAATCTGTTTCCGATCCGACCGGGCTCGATGGGCAAAGCGACACCCGGCTTCGACGTGCGTATCGTCAACGACAGAGGCGAGGAGCTGCCGCGGGGGACGCGCGGCATCATCGGCGTGCGGCAGCCGTGTCCTTGCACCATGATCGAATATTGGCGCAACCCGGAAGCGACCGCGAAGAAATATGCCGGCGAGTTCTTACTTACCGGCGATCTAGGCGTGCAGGATGAGGATGGCTATTTCTGGTACGTCAGCCGCGAGGATGACGTCATCACCACCGCCGGCTATCGCGTCGGCCCGTCGGAGATCGAGCATACGCTGATGAAGCATCCGGCGGTGGCGATGTCGGCCGTGGTCGGCATTCCCGATCCGATCAGGACCGAATCCATCAAGGCCTGGATCGTGCTCCGCCCCGGCTATGCCCCGAGCGACACGCTCGCCCGCGAGATCCAGGACTTTGTCAAAGTACAACTCGCCGCCCACGAATATCCGCGCTTCGTCGAGTTCGCGGAGTCGTTGCCGATGACCGCGACCGGCAAGGTGCTGCGCCGCGAGTTGCGCGCGAGGGGGTGACGTCGTAGCCTTACGGCGTCGCAATCCCCAGCTCCTTCAGCGCCGCCAGCATCCGTTCGGGCGGCTGCATCTGGATGACCATGGCTTCACCGGTCTCCAGCAGGCTCTTGAGGCTGGAGAGGATCGCGGGCCAGCCGGCGCGGCCACCAGAAAGGATATCGTCGCTGATCGGCCGGTCGTGCGATTGCAGCAGCGTGAGCTTGACCGCATCGCCGGCTTGCTCGATCTCATAGGTCACGAGCGTCGGTCCGAGCTTTTCCACCAGCGCCGGCCAGTTGACGTTGAAGGTCACTGTCAGCTTCCGCGCCGGCTCGCATTCGATCACCTCGCCGGTGATGTGCGGCGCGCCATCGGGCGTGCGCACCATGAATGCGCCGCCGACGCGGAGATCGACCTCGACCGCGTGGCCGGAAAAATACTTCCGGCTGAACTCGGCATTGGTCAGCGCCTCCCAGACCTTCTCCGGTGTGGACGCGATATAGATCGTGTAGACGATCGCCGGCTTGAATTTCTCGATATTCATGTCCTCTGGATTCCTCCGATATATCTTCATTTCTATTCGAACCCTTCGATCTCAAGCGCACGAGGCGGGATCGCGATCACTGTCCCGGTCTCGAGCAGGGTCTTGAGTCCCGACAGGATCGCCGGCCATCCCTTGGAAATGCCGTCGAGAAGTTTGCTGCCTTTGGCGAATCCTTCATGCGTCACGGTCAGCTTCACGAGGTCGCCGTGGGGCTCAATGGTGAAGGTGACCTTGGTCGGCGGTTCCTTGCGCATCTCCTCATCGAGCTGATGCTTGAAGGTGTAGGCGAGACGCCGCGGCCGCTCGGCTTGGAGGATCTCGCCCACATCCGTCGTGGTGCCGTTCATGACCAGTGCGAACGGGGAACCCGCCTTCCAGTCGGATTTCACTTCCGTGTTGAACCAGTAACGCCTGGTGAACTCGCTATTGGTCAGCGCCTCCCACAATTTCTCGGGCGTGGTCGAGATATAGGTGACGTACACGAATTCCGGCTTACTCATCACGCTTCTCCAATTGCCGCTTCAATTCGCTGAGCGCGACCAGCTTGGCGCGCTCGAATTTTTTGATCCACCGTTCGCCGATCTGATGGATCGGCACCGGGTTGAGATAGTGCAGCTTCTCGCGGCCATGCTTGAACGCGGTGACGAGATTGGCCTGTTCGAGAATCGCAAGGTGCTTGGTGACCGCCTGCCGCGTCATGGCGAGGCCTTCGCACAGTTCGTTTAATGTCTGCCCGTTTCTGGCGTGAAGCCTGTCCAGGAGCGACCGCCGCGATGCGTCCGCCAACGCTTTGAAGACTTCGTCCATGCCATCGACAATAGGCAACTAAATGGTTGCATGTCAAGGGTGTGTTTTGGCGCGGAATTCAGCCGTGTTATCGTAGCGTCAGCCAACGAAGATTGGCTTTGCAACAATGGGAGTGACGCATGAAGGGTGGCGGCAAACTTGCGCTGTGTGTGGCAATTGCTTTTCTCGGGAGCGCGGGCGCTTATGCGGAGCAGCAGAAGGTCGGAGCACCTCCCGAAGCCTCCAACATGAGATTGGTGGGAACCAACGACCTGCAGGCGCGCAGCGCCTATCAGCCCACCATCCATCATCAGGGCGACCGCTGGATCGCCTATATCGGCCATCACGGCGGCACTGATGAGATCCCCGATCCCGTCAATCCGATGAGCGGCAAGCCGGAACCCAACGGCACGTCGATCGTCGATGTCACCGATCCCGCGCATCCGCAATATCTGCGGCACATTCCGGGGCAGGAGGGCAAATATGAATCCGGTGGCGCGCAGATGGTGCGTGTCTGCGACGGCAAGGATCTGCCGAAGGGGGATCGGAGCGCGGTCTATATGCTACGCACCTTCGGCAGCGAGGCGCATGAGATCTGGAATGTCGCCGATCCCGCCAATCCCGCGCTGATCGCGCGGATCGGGGGACTGAAGGATACGCATAAGAGCTGGTGGGAGTGCGACACCGGCATCGCCTTCCTGGTATCGGGCGCGCCGGACTGGCGCACCCGTCGCATGACGCAGGTCTACGATCTCAGCGATCCCGCGCATCCCGTGAAGATCAGGGATTTCGGCCTGCCGGGCCAGGAGCCTGGTTCGACCGGCGCGGTGCCGACCGAACTGCACGGGCCAATCTCAACAGATTCATCCGGCAACCGCGTCTATTTCGGCTATGGCACCAACAAGGGCGGTTTCCTGCAGATCGTCGACCGCGAGAAATTGCTCAACGGACCGAAGCAGCCGATCGCCGAGAATCTCCGCGATCCCGAAATATCGCGCATGCCGCTCTCGGCACTCAACGGTGCGCACACGGCATTCCCGATGCCGGGCATGCCGATCGCGGAATTTTCGCATGACAAGGACGGCAAGACCCGCGACATCGTGATGATCGTCGACGAGGCGATCTTGAACGAATGCGGCGAGGCGCGGCAGATGGTGTGGTTCGCTGACGTCACCACCGAGACCCGGCCAATGATGATCTCGAGTTACACCGTGCCGGAGGCGAGCGGCTCGTTCTGCGAACGCGGCGGGCGGTTCGGTTCGCATTCCTCGAGCGAGAGCATGGCGCCGGTCTACTACAAGAAAATCGCCTTCATCGCGTTCTTCAATGCCGGCGTGCGTGCCCTCGACATCCGCGATCCCTATCACCCCAGGGAAGTCGGCTACTTCATCCCGTCGATCACACCGGCAACCGACAAGCGCTGCGTCACCATCGAGGGCAAGGATCGCTGCAAGGTCGCGATCCAGACCAACAATGTCGAGACCGACGAGCGCGGCTATATCTATGCCGTCGACCGCGCCAATACAGGACTGCATATACTCGAATTGACCGGCGAGGCGCGCGCTGTCGCCGGCCTGCCCTGAACGGGACGAATGCGCACCTGGCTGGTCATCGCGATTGCAGCACTTGTGCTCGGCGTCCTCTCGGGCGTCCCAGCCTACGAGACTTCGACGCCGCGCGAGACATGGCAAGAGATCGCCTGGCCGTTTCCGCGCGACGGCTGGCCCGCCGGTCGCGCATTCCGCTGCAATGCCGTGGCCTGCGGCGGAGATATCGAGGTCTACATCCGGCCAAAGCTCGGCTTCTGCAACTGCACGACCGGCGTCGCCGACGATGATGAGGTCGACCGCGTCGCGGATGTCGACTTGATCAGTACGCAGTTTGTACCGCTGCAGGCAGGAAAAGCAGTGCGTGTCGCCGATATGCCCGGACGCATGAGGACGTACGATCTGAAGATTGGCGATGGCGTGCCGCATGGAGCGATCGGCATCGCGGTCTCGCACCGCTGCGATCTCCTGGTGGCGGCGGCGCAGGGCAGGGGAGATGCAGCGGTCGTGCAGCGCGCGGCACTGCAATTGCTGGCATCGGCAGAGACGGCGAGATGGCTAAAATTCGCGATGAACACGCAGTAAGAATGCGCATGCCCGGGCTTGTTCCGGGCATCCATGTCCTTATTATGCAACGAAAGCCTCGAGCCGAGTCCTCCCATGTCCCTGCAAGCCTATCTCGCCTATGTCGCCGCCTGCATTGCGCTCGCTTTGTTGCCCGGCCCGATCGTCACGCTGGTGATCGCCAACGGCCTGCGGCACGGCACCCGCGCAGCGCTGACCAATGTGCTGGGCGCGCAGGCGGGGCTGGCGATCGTGATCGGCGTCGTTGCGGTCGGTCTCACCTCGCTGATGGCGACGATGGGCTACTGGTTCGACTGGGTGCGCTTTGCCGGCGCGGCCTACCTGGTCTGGCTGGGCATCAAGCTGATCCGCTCGCCGGTTGCGGAGGTGAGCTCGGATGAACCGCCGCCGCCACCGCGCGGCGGTTTCTTCCTGCAGGGATTTCTGGTGCTGCTGTCGAATCCGAAAGTGCTGGTGTTCTTCGGCGCTTTCATTCCGCAATTCGTGGACCTGAACAAGGATCACTTCCCGCAAGTGGCGTTGCTGGGGGTGACCTTCATGGTGACGGCGGCGATGAGCGACATGGTCTACGCGCTGCTCGCCGGCCGCGCGCGAAAATTCTTTTCCAAGCGGCGGACGCGCCTGGTCTCGCGCGTCTCCGGCGGCTTCATGATCGGCGGCGGCATCTGGCTCGCGCTGACACGGGCGCGTTAAGAGCCGGCGTCGCGCTCAGGCGAATAAAGAAAAAAGACCGCTAATCGAGGTGGCCTCAAGTGCAGGTCCGTAATCGAAGCTTCGATAATTACTTCTTGCCGTGTTCCTCCATGTGGGCCTTGGCGGCTTCCTCGGAGTGATGCATGGCGTGAAGGGGGTGAGCTCTTTGCCGTATGTGCATGGTGCGTCGCTTTTTCGTGATGTCCGCCTCATGGTGCTTAGCGGCTTCGCGATCCCCGGAATGTCATATGCCTGTCATGAAACGTCGCCATGTCTCGTGGGAATGCCGACACAGGCCGACTGCCGCGACTGCGTTGTGAGCGACGTCGAGCCTGTCTTCGCCGAGATGCTGATATTGCGCGGCGCATGAGTGCAGAGACCGACAGCGAAGATCGCAACATCCTGCTGAGCGAACGCTTTCCCGGTGGATCGTTCAAGGTGGTCGTAGCCCGTGCGCCGCGCGATTTGCACCGCTACCATTTGCGCTCAGACTTCTAGATTAAGTTCCAGTCTGTGGCAGCATGCGGACACTGTGGCGCGTGCCAGAATGCGAACGTCGCACTGAGCCAGCTCAACGATGGCGCTGCCCAATACACAGTTTGTGCCAATGTCCACGCAGCAATATGCGGAGGCGATGGGTTGGCGCGAGCTCGATACCGAAAGCGCAGAAGGCTGCCAAATCCAGACGCGCACTTATTCGAATTGAGATTGTCAGACATCGTCAGAGACCTATCGCATGACCCTGCAGGCACGAACTTGCGGGTGACGCTCACTGGTTGACTGCACCATTGCTCCGAGACTCGCCACCAAGCGTTGCAGACGCGTTCGGCCTCGACGTACGTGGTTCCACTCGAAACAGATTGCGATCCGAACGCTTGCGTTCCCTCGCACGGCAAGGAGCGCTGGTTACTTCTAATATCGACGCGAAAGGCCACGTGCCGACATCATCGTAGCGTTGTCGCCACCACATTACAGGTGTCGCCGAAGCGTCACATGCGCGTCGTTAGCCAAGCCCGATAATCGTTGCGTCGTTTCCGACCAAACCCGCCTAGATTGCGCAGCGAAAATGGGGCGTCCATATGAACTTGAAGAGTTTTCTCTCCTTGATATTGGCAATGTCGCTCGCTGCATCGCTGACCGGCGTTGCGGCGCCGGCGCACGCCGATAACGACGGCGGCAACCGCGACCACGGCGACAACCGCGACCATGATCATGACGGCGATCAGGACGGGAACCATCATGGTCGCAAGTCGCCGCGGGTGGTGGTGATCTCGCTCGACGGCGCGAAGCCCGATTTCATCCAGAAGTTCATCGACGAGGGCGTGTTGCCGCATGACGGCGGCCTGGCGCGGCTGAGCCGCCGCGGCGCGGTGGCGGAGCAGAACGTGACGGCGTCGCCGTCGCTCACCGCGGTGTCGCACATCGAGATTGCCACCGGCTCGACGGCGGTTCACAACGACATCCCGTCGAACACCTTCCAGGCAATCGTCGGGCCGATCTCATCGAGCATCAGCGGATTTGCGGCACCGATCGGCGGCTATCGCGAGAGCCCGCTCGGGCCTTCGCCGCGGCCGACGGCGTTGCCGTTGTGGGTGCAGTTGCGCCAGCAGGGCAAGAAAGTGGTCACCGCGACCTGGCCGGGCGGCGACGGCGCCGACATCTCCATCAACAACACCGTGGTGCAACCGGCCCAGCCGATCCGCGTCACCGACTTTACCGTGCCGTTCGGGGCGTTCGGCGGTATCGGGGCTCAGGGCTTCTCGCTGTCCCGGGGTGATTTCACGTCCGATCCGGCTGTTGTCACGGCGCTCCAGGCGGCCGGCCGTTTCTCGTTTAGCCCGGTGCTGGTAACCTCAGCGCCGATCGAGACGTTCTCGTGTTCGTCGGCGCCATCGGCGACCTGCACCAATGCGGCGACGCTCGACGTTAAATATTCGATCCGGGTGGCGGCGCTCGACACCACCAATGACCGCAAGGTGAATTACGACACGCTGGTGTTCTTTGACGCGACGCGCGGCATTACGGCAGGACCGTTCCACGCGCCGTCGACCGGACCGGCCTACGTCAAGCTCGGCGGCGAGAATGCGCCATTCTTCTTCGAAGGCAGCGGGGCCAGGGTCGGCGCCGCATACTTGGTCTCGGCGCTGGCGCCCGATCTTTCGGTGGTGCGGTTCGCCCGCTACGGAGCCAACTACATCCCGCGCAACGCGGCGGTGCTGGCCGATGTCGATGACATCAACAACAATGTCGGATTCTGGCGTCCGCAGGCTGACTTCCGGATTCCGGAGCGGCTGAGCCCGGGCTTCACCAACTTCCCCGACCTCGAGATCGAGACGATGTTCGAGGACATGGTGAAGACCTTCGTGCGCTACCAGGCTGATATCGGCGAGCGCGCGATCCGGAACCATCCCGACGCTGATCTCGTGATGGTCTACATCGAGCAGCCCGACGGTTCCGAGCATCAGTTCCTGCTCACCGACCGCCGCCAGGGCACCAACCCGACCGATCCGAACTCGATCGGCGGGGGCCAGGATCCGGCCAAGGTCGCGCGGTATGCTTCATATATCCGTTTCGCCTATCAGACGGCCGACAAGGCGGTGAAGCAGATCGCCGATGCGGCGGTCCGTGACAGCAACGTCATCGTGGCGTCGGACCACGGCTTCGCGCCGTTCCACACCTCGGTCAACCTGACCAACGTCCTGCGCAACGCCGGCATCGACACCACCAAGATCGCGATCCGCACTTCGGGTCCGGCGGCCAACATCTACGTCAACCTGCAGAACCGCGAGTTGGGCGGCACCGTCGATCTGGCGGCCTACAAGGCGCTGGTAACGCAGATCACCGACGCGGTGAAGAACGCGGTCGATTCCAACCCGAAGTTCAACTACTCGCTCAAGGACGGGCGGATCTTCACCGTGGTCGAGACCCGGCCGCTGCAGTGCGAGGAAGGGACCGGGGAATGCACCAGCAAGACCATCGGACAGGATTTCGGCGATGTGTTCGCGCTGATGGCCCCGGGCTACAACTTCGACGGCATCCAGAACCCCGGCGTCGCCCGTCTCGGCGATGCGCCGTTCAATGCGACATCGACCATGCTGTCGATGCCTAACTTCTATGGTGCCCACGGCCACGATCCCGAGCTGCCGGTGATGAGCGCGACCTTCATCGCCGCCGGCCCGCAGATCCGCAAGGACGCCACGATCCGCCGCATGCGCAACACCGACGTGGCGCCGACCGTCATGCAGATCCTGGGTGTCACGCCCCACCGCGTCGACGGCGAGGTGCTGCGCGAAATCTTGCGCTGAAAAGTTAGCGCGCGATCCTCAAACTCGTCCGATGGGCGCTGACTAGCGCCCATCGGAACCGGCCTCGTTGTGTCCTGGCTTCTCTTCGCCAACTTTTTGGCCGCTCGCCTACAATCGCAATCGTTTCCCGGCGGACTGAAACAGCTCTGTAATGCGGCCGGTTCAGGCTTTTACGGCAGAAGATTGGTAGCGGGACAGAAGTCAATGAGAATCACTCTATCGCCCTGACGTGCCAAGGGCCAACCCGACCGATAGATCGGCCTCCCTCGTCCGCGCCGAGCCGTGGACCTGCGGGGCCAGTCGACGATCACTAGGCTGTGTGGACTCTTGGGATTCTCAAATCAGACGGAACGTGATTCAAGGCTTTCTTTTAGGAGGAAGCCTTG
>NZ_JCAMOR010000017.1:0-136888 GCF_059512385.1 Bradyrhizobium sp. Crot121
CTGCCTGCGTCCACGATCTTCGAATCATGGTTGCCCATGGATTCAGAAACCCACTAAAAAAACAACTGTAATGCTAGGGCGCTTACGCTAGTTCGGCACCTCCCGAATCACCGGCCCCCTCGGGGCCGGCTCGGCCGGTGCCGGTTGCGCCGCAGCCGGGGGCTGCTCCGCGGGCGGCTTAGGGGGCTTGCCCATCTGCCCGATCGGCCCATACACGACCGCCGCCCCCAACACGATGACGGCGACGATGGCGCCCAATAGGCCCCCGACCGATTGCGATGTCATACCCGATTGTCCCAGCAACTGGAGGGTCTCAGCCAAGCACCCTCTTGGCCCGATCATACCTGACGGGTCGCTGATATCACGAACAATGGCAACCAAGGAATAGCGATGGGCGCCGCTCCCTGCCCCGTCATTGCGAGCGAAGCGAAGCAATCCATCGCGCCACTTGCGGAGGCATGGATTGCTTCGTCGCTATCGCTCCTCGCAATGACGGCCGGGGCGCTCTGGTGGCCTATTGCCTGCTATTTCGCCGCCGCCTTGCGTCGGACGAAAGCGGTGATGATGTCCTTTTGCGCAAGCTCGATGGCGCGGTTGGCGGTGGCCAGATGCGCACTCGCGTCCTGGTTCGGAAATTGCTCGGTGAGGAAGCCGATCAGCGAGGCCCGGAAGTTCTGCCGCTCCGAGGGACATGCGCTCGCCATCAGGGAAGCGAACTCCTGGTCCGACATGGTCTTGTTGCTGTCGCGGGGATATTCGCGGGCGAGGCAATTCCAGTAGGCGTCGCGGCCGATCACGGCGAGCTTGTGCGCATCGTCGAGATCGTCATCGGCGATCGCGGCCGAGGATATCAGAACCAGAAGGGCCGCGATCATCATGCGCATTGTTGTTCTCCTTTTTGGCTATCCTAGCGCGGACGGCCTAGATCGATAAGCGTGGAAAGCTTGCCGCCGGCCAACTGGCCAATCACGATTTATTTGACTACTCTCGGGGGTGTCCCCTCCTCACGATGAGTTCTTCTCGTGGCCAAAGCCCCAAAGAAAACTGCAGGCAGCATCTATATCGGCATCGGCGGCTGGACCTTCGAGCCGTGGCGCGGCGTGTTCTATCCGGAAAAGCTCGCGCAATCGAAGGAGCTGTCCTATGCCGCATCGAAGCTGACCTCGATAGAGATCAACGGCACCTATTACGGCTCGCAGAAGCCGGAGAGTTTCCGCAAATGGGCCAGCGAAGTCCCTGATGGATTCGTGTTCTCCGTGAAGGGCCCGCGCTTTGCGACCAACCGCCGCGTGCTGGCGGAGGCTGGCGATTCCATCAAGCGGTTCTATGATTCCGGCGTGCTGGAACTCGGCGACCGGCTCGGGCCGGTGCTCTGGCAATTCGCGCCGACCAAGAAATTCGACGGCGCCGATTTCGGCAAATTCCTCGAGCTGTTGCCGCGCAAGCTCGACGGCCGCGCGCTGCGCCATGTGGTCGAAGTCAGGCACGACAGTTTCTGCGTGCCCGAATTCGTCGCGCTGATCCGCGAGTTCGAGACGCCGGTCGTATTCGCCGAGCACGGCAAATATCCGGCGATTGCCGACGTCGCGAGCGACTTCGTCTATGCGCGGCTGCAGAAGGGCAATGACGAGATCAAGACTTGTTATCCGCCGAAGCAGCTCGACGCCTGGGCCAAGCGGTTCGAGGAATGGGCCGGCGGCGGCGATCCGGACGACTTGCCGCATGTCGAGAAGACAAAACCGAAGAAGGCGCCGCGCGATGTGTTCGCCTATGTGATCCACGAAGGCAAAGTGCGGGCGCCGGCCGGCGCGATGGAGTTGATCGAGCGCGTAAAGTGACTGGACGCCGGATGGCCAGGGCCAAGAAGCTCTTCACGATCGGCTACGAGCAGACACCGCCCAAAGCGGTGCTCGATGAGCTCGAGCATGCCGGGGTGAAGCTTCTGGTCGATGTCCGTGCGGTCACCTCATCCCGCCGGCCAGGCTTCTCCAAGAAGCAGCTTGCGGCGGCGCTCGACGAGCGCGGCATCGCCTACGTCCATCTCGCAGCGCTCGGCACCCCCAAGGAGGGACGCCTTGCCGCGCGCAGCGGCCAGCACCAGCTTCTCCGCACGATCTACGGAAAGCACCTGAAGACGTCGCAGGCAAAAGAAGAGCTCGACGAATTGTCGTCGCTGGTGAAGAAGGCCGGACCGGTGTGCCTCATGTGCTACGAGCGCGACCACACGCATTGCCACCGCCAGATGATCGCCGAGATCATCGAGGACCGCGACGGCGTGAAGGTGGAGAATTTGGCGGCGCCGCAGGTGTAGCCACCGCCGTCATTCCGGGGCAGCCCGCAGGGCTGAACCCGGAATCCATCGGGCCACAAGCGCAAGCGGAGAAATGGATTCCGGACTCGCGCTACGCGCGCCCCGGAATGACGAGAGGGTGCATCTCACCCCTCCCCCTCCAACTCCAACGTCCCCTCCATCATCTTCACGCAGCCGCCGCCGACATGCACGGACGCCACCGTGCCGCCCTGCTTGCGAACACGGGTGAGCAACAGGCTCGGCCGGCCCATGTCGACGCCCTGGCCGATGCCCAATCTCAATTCACCGTCACGCCTCTCGTCGAGATCGGCAAGGAATGCGGCGGCGGCCGCGGTCGCGCTGCCGGTGGCAGGGTCCTCGGAGAGGCCGCTCGAGCCCGGATGGAACATGCGCGCCTGCAGGTCGAGCGGCTGCTCGCTTGCGGGCACGTCGCGCGTGTAGAAATAGACAGCATCCGAACCGTCGCAGGGAAACGTCCGCGCGAAGGCCCCAGCATCCGCACGTGCCCGCTTCAGCGCATCGCGCGAAGCGAGCTCGACCATCAGGAACGGCAGGCCGACCGAGACGATCTGCGGTGGATGCCGGTCCGTCTTCACGTCACTCGCCGAAAGCGACAGGCAGGCCGCGGCCTGTTCGACATCAACGCGCGACAGCCGCTGCAGCGGTTGCGGCGCGGTGAGCTCGGCGCCCGTGACCCTGCCCTGCTCGCTCAGGATCTCGACCGGCACGAGCCCCGCCTTCTCCTCGAATCTCAGCCGCGCCGGCGGCTTGGCCGCGAGCGTTGCCAGCACGAAGGCGGTGCCGACATTCGGATGGCCGGCGAACGGGATTTCGGATCGCACCGTGAAGATGCGGACCTGCGCGTCGTTCGCGCTGTCCTGCGGCGGCAGCACGAAGGTCGTCTCGGAATAGTTGAACTCGGTCGCGATCGCCTGCATCTGCACGCTCGAGAGCCCGCCGGCATCGAGCACCACGGCGAGCGGATTGCCGCCGAACGCGCTGTCGGTGAAGACATCAACGGTGATGTAGCGACGCTGCATGAAATCCTCCTATCCCAGTTGCCACACCGCAACCGGCTTCTCGTAACCGCGGATCGGCACCTCGCCGCGCGGCACCGCATCGCCAGCCGCCTCGCCGATCGCCTCGCGCACTTCGGACGAGATCAGGAACTGCGAGTTGAGCTCCTTGTTGAGCGCCTCCAGCCGCGCAGCAAAATTCACGGTATCGCCGATCACGGTATATTCCTTGCGCCGGGGCGAGCCGATATTGCCGGCGACGACCTCGCCGATATGGATGGCGATGCCGATGCGCAGCGGCCAGCTCGTGGTCTCGTTGAAGCGCTCGTTGGCGAGCAGCATCTCGCGTGCCGCGGCCACCGCCTGATGCGCCGCGTCCTCGGCTTCGAGCGGCGCGCCGAAGAGCGCGAGGAAACCGTCCCCCAGGAACTTGTTCACGATGCCGCCGTGACGATCGAGGATATCGACCAGCATGGCAAAGGCACGGTCGAGCCGCTCGACCACTTCCTGCGGCGAGCGCGTCCGCGCGCCCGCGGTGAAACTGCGGAAATCGACGAACATCACCGCGACACGGCGGGTATCGCTGTCGGTCGAGGCGCCCTCGGTCATCAGCCGTTCGACCACCTGCGGCGAGACGTGCTGCCCGAACAGGTCGGTGATGCGGTCGCGCGCCGTCGCCGCAGCGATGCTGGCCTCGAAGTGCCGCCGCAACTGCATGCCGACCGCGCCCGCCAGCATGCCGCAGATCAGCACGATGAAGCTGCGCGCCGCATGATAGTAGAGGTTCGGCTCGGCATCGGGATGAAAGAACATCGCCAGACAGAACAACTGAGCTGCGGCAACGAACCCGGTGAAAGTCGAGAGCCAGAAATCCAGTCGCAGCGTCGAGAGGATGATAAAGATGAAATAGAGAAACGGCGCAGCGAATCCGAGCGCAGCGACCGATCCCATGCTGTCGATATGGAGCGCCAGCGCGACCGTGGGCAACGAGGTCTCGATCAGCGCGCCGATGTAGCGCCGCACCACGGGCAGGTCGCGCCCTCTGCGCATATGTCGGGTGATCGCACCATGCACCCACAATTCGAACAGGATGAACGGCACAGTGATGTAAAAGAGAAATGATACCCTGAGATTGCCGTGCCAGACGCGGCTTACGGCCTCGGGCGCAAAGAAGTCGATGCCCAAACCGATGACACCGAGCAGCACCGCTGTCCCGATCAGCGCCTTGATCCGGAGCAGTTCGGTCGTCATCACCTCGCGCATCAAGATCTGGTGGAATTCGGCCGATACGGCCGAATCCTGCGCCTCTTTTTTCCTTCCCCAGAAACCGGCCATTATCTCCGCCTGTCATTCCGGGATGGTCCGAAGGACCGGACCCGGAATCTCGCGCTTCCCTGATGTACTATCGTACATCATAGTTCGATGCTTCATCGCCCCGGACTGACGTGGATAAATTGAGATTCATATATTGCCTCAATCGAGCGTGCGACGGAAGCGCGTCACGGCGATCGTCATCGCCACCAGCATCAGGACAATGAGTGCAATCGTGTCGTATTGAAGGTTGGCCAGGCCGGCGCCCTTCAGCATGATGGCGCGGACGATGCGGACGTAATGCGTCAGCGGCAGGCCCTCGCCGAGATATTGCGCCCATAGCGGCATGCCCGCGAACGGAAACATGAAGCCGGAGAGCAGGATGCTCGGCAGGAAGAACATCATCGAAAGCTGCATCGCCTGCAACTGGTTCTGCACGATGGTGGAGAACGTATAGCCGATCGACAGATTGGTGGTGATGAATAGCGTGGTCAGCGCCGCCAGGAGCAGCACACTGCCGAGGATCGGTACCCCGAACAGCAGCACGCCGATGCCGACGATCAGTGACGCCTGGATGAAGCCAACGATCACGTAAGGAATGATCTTGCCGAACATCACCTCCACTGGCTTGATCGGCATCGAGAGCAGGCTCTCCATCGTGCCGCGCTCGATCTCGCGCGTCACCGACAGCGCCGTGAAGATCAGCATGGTCATGGTCAGGATGGTGCCCACCAGGCCGGGCACGATGTTGAGCCGCGACTCGGCGGCGGGGTTATAGCGGGCGTGCGTCCTGATCTCGAACGGCATGTCCGGGCGATCGCCGACGTGCAGATCGTGCACCAGCGCGGTCTGCACCAGGGCGCCGAGCGCACCGAGCGCCGCGCTTGAGGCGATCGGATCGGTGGCATCGGCCGCGACCAGCAGCGCCGGCTTGTCGCCGCGCCGGACCGCACGCTCGAAGCCGCGCGGGATCTCGACACCGAACAGCACCTTGCCGGACTTCAGGAGGTCGTCGAACTCGGCGACATCGTGCACTTCCCGGGTGAAGCGGAAATAGGCGGTGTTCTCCATCGCCTTCAGGATCGAGCGCCCGAGATCGCTGTCCTCCTGGATCAACACCGCCGTCGGCAGATGCCGAGGCGTGGTGTTGATGGCGTAGCCGAACAGCAAAAGCTGCATCACCGGGATCATCACGATCATGGCGAAGGAGACGCGGTCGCGGCGAAGCTGGATGAATTCCTTCACCAGCATCGCATAGCTGCGTCGCCAGAAGCCGAAGGCCGGCTCCCTCGTCTCGACCATAGGATGGACTGCGTCGATCGCGCTCATTGGAAATTATCCTTGGAAATTATCCTTGGAACGCCCCATGAGATCGATGAAGACGTCTTCGAGCGACGGCTCGCTGTCCTGCCAGTGCCAACGCGGATCGTCACGATAGGACGCGACGGTCGCGTCCAGCGCCGCCTTGTCGCGACCGGAGACATGCAGGCTGGTGCCGAACGGCACCACCATATCGATACCCGGCTTGCCGGTGAGTTCGTCGCCAAGTCCGTTGAGATCGTCACCGGTCACCGTATAGGTCGAGAGCGCCGAGCCCGCGATCACCTCTTCCACCGTCCCATGCGCCAGGAGATGGCCATAGGCGATGTAAGCGATCTCATGGCAGCGCTCGGCCTCGTCCATGTAGTGCGTGGAGACCAGCACGGTCAGGCCTTCGGCCGCGAGCGCGTGGATCTCGTTCCAGAAATCGCGCCGCGCCTTGGGGTCGACGCCGGCGGTCGGTTCGTCCAGCAGCAGAAGTTTCGGATTGGGCAGCGTGCAGGCGCCGAGCGCAAGCCGCTGCTTCCAGCCGCCGGAGAGATTGCCGGCAAGCTGCTCCTCCCGGCCCCTCAAGCCGATGCGCGCGATCATCTCGCGCGCCGCGCCGCGCGCGTCGGGCATGCCGTAGAGCCGCGCGACGAACTCCAGATTCTCGCGCACCGAGAGGTCCTGGTACAGGCTGAAGCGCTGGGTCATGTAGCCGACCAGGCGCTTGATGCGGTCGGCATCGCGGCGGATATCGTAGCCGAGGCAGGTGCCGTTGCCGCTGTCGGGCGTGAGCAGGCCGCAGAGCATGCGGATGGTCGTGGTCTTACCGCTGCCGTTCGGCCCCAGGAAGCCGTAGATCGTGCCGCGCCTGACCTGCATCGACAGATCATGCACGACCTCGCGGCCGCCGAACGATTTGGTCAGGCCATGGACATCGATAGCGATCTCAGGCGTATGGTTCGCGACCGTGCTCATCGCCGATCCGCCACCGGCATCTTCGGATTGAGATAGACGCTGATCGGCTGCCCGACGCGCAAGGCATCGGGCCGGCTCGGCCGTGCCTGGATCAAGTAGACCAGCTTGTTGCGCTCATCGAGGCTGTAGATCACCGGCGGTGTATATTCCGCCGTGGTCGCGATGAAGTAGATCTTGGCGGTGAGATCGGCGGCGCAATTGTCGCAGACGACGCGCACCTGGTCGCCGATCGAGAGCTTCGGCAGTTCGGCCTCGGGCACGAAGAAGCGCAGCTTCATGTTGCCCGGCGGCATGATCGAGAGCACCGGCCGCTGCGCCGCCACCATCTCGCCCTCGCGGAAATAGATCTGCTGGATGGTGCCGGCGACCGGCGCAAAGCCCTTGCGCCGCGCCAGCCGCGTCTCCGACGTGTTGACCTTGGCTTCGGCCACGCGCAGCGCCGAGACCGCGGCATCAAGATTGGCCTGCGTGCCCGCGCCTGTCCCTCTCAAGGAAGCGGCGCGGTCATAGGTCTGCTGCGCGTTGGCAAGCGTCGCCTTGTTCTGGTTGAGATCGGCCTGCTGCAGATCATCGTCGACGGAGTAAAGGAGATCGCCGACCTTCACCTCGTCGCCTTCGCGCACGTTGAGCTTCACCACGCGGCCGGCTTCATCCGGGCTGACAAAGATCATGTCGGCCTCGACCCACCCCTGGAAGCCGGGATCGCGCCGCTCCTGGCAGCCGGCCAGCGCCGCCGCCAGCGCCACCATCGCCAGGATCTTCGCCAGGCGCGACGAAGTCATGTCGTCCTCCGCTCGCCGAAGATCAGATCGAGATGGACGCGAAACATCTCGATCGCATCCAGTGGCGAATGCCGGCTGAACATGCTCTGCCAGATCACCGCGATCAGTGCCGGCGCAATCATGATCTGCGGGTAGCGCGCCAATTCCTTGTTGCGGATCTCGCCGCGCGTGATCCCAAGCTCGATCAAGGCGCGCATGCCGGCCATCCCGCGCGAGACCACTTCGCGGAAATAGAAATCGGCGATTTCCGGAAAGCGCGGCCCCTCGCTGACGATCAGGCGCACGATGTCGCCGCGCGATGTCGAAGCGACCTCCCGGATGAACATTTGCGCAAAGCCCTCCACCGCCTCGCGCACCGATCCGCTCAGCGGCGCCGGCGATGCCATGCGGTCGATCAGCGGCACCAGCGCGGTCCGGATCAGTTCCTCGAACATCGATTCCTTGTCCTTGAAGTACAGGTAGATCGTGCCTTTGGCGACGCCGGCGCGCCTAGCGATGTCATCGAGCCGGGTCGCGGCAAAGCCGCGCGCGACGAACTCTTCCATCGCCGCCTCCACGATCGCAGCCCGCCGCTCCGCCGCGCGCTCGGCGCGGTTCGCCCCGCTGCCCGCGATCTTCGGCGAGACCACTTTCGACACCTTGGCGCGCGCCGCCCTGCTGGCGGTCCGGCGCGCCTTGGGCGGAGCGGATGGTTTGGGGCGGTGCTTCATGCTCAAATAATGACTGACTGGTCAGTCATTGTCAAGAACACGGAACGCTCCTCGTCATTCCGGGATGCGCCGAAGGCGCAGGCCCGGAATCCATTCTTCCGCTTGCTCCCGCGGCCTGATGGATTCCGGGCTCGCGCCGCGGAATGACAAGGATGGGACTTAGGCGAAATCCAGCACCATGCGGCCGTCGATCTTGCCGGACTTCATCCGGTCGAAGATGTCGTTGATCTTCTCCAGCGGCACCTTGGTGATCTCGGCGTGCACCTTGCCGTCGGTGGCGAAGGCGATGGCTTCGTCGAGATCGCGGCGGGTACCGACGATCGAACCGCGCACGGTGATGCGCTTCAAGACGACGTCGAAGATCGGCGTCGGGAATTCGCCGGGCGGCAGGCCGACGAGGCTGACCGTGCCCTTGCGCCGGACCATCCCCAGCGCCTGCGCGAACGCAGCCGTCGACACCGCCGTCACCAGTACGCCGTGCGCCCCTCCCCCGGTCGATGCCAGCACCTTCTCCACCGCCCTGTCAGACAGCGCGTTGACGGCGAGATCGGCGCCGGTGGTGCGAGCGAGCTCCAGCTTGTCCTCGGCGATGTCGACCGCGGCAACCTTGAGCCCCATCGCCTTGGCATACTGGATCGCGACATGGCCGAGGCCGCCGACGCCGGAGATGACGACCCACTCGCCGGGCCGCGCTTCGGTCTCCTTCAGTCCCTTGTAGGTCGTGACACCCGCGCACAGGATCGGCGCCACCTTTGCGAAATCGACATTAGCCGGCAATCGCGCGGCGAAGGCGGCCGATGCGATGACATATTCGGCAAAGCCGCCGTTCACGCTGTAGCCGGTGTTGTGCTGGTGCTCGCACAGGGTTTCCCAACCGGTCTCGCAATATTCGCAGCGCATGCAGGCATCGTGCAGCCAGGCGACGCCGACGGCGTCGCCGACCTTCAGATTAGTCACGCCGGGGCCGAGCGCGGCGACGATGCCGGCAGCTTCATGGCCGGGAATGAACGGCGGAACCGGCTTCACCGGCCAGTCACCGGACGCAGCGTGAAGATCGGTGTGACACACGCCGCAGGCTTTCACCTTGACCAGAACTTCGCCCGGCCCCGGTTCCGGCACCGGCACATTCTCGATCTCGAGCGGCTTGCCAAAATTTCGGACAACAGCGGCTTTCATGGTCGGCATCTGTCTACTCCTTCGCTTTGGAAAGCAGACTAGCGGTGACCACCCTCTCGCCCTTTGATCGGTATCAAAGGGCGCGCCGAATGTGCGCGTGTGTCAGCGCGATGACAACTGCGACAAGTTGTAGCCCGGGTGGAACCAAGCGCAACCCGGGAAACTGTACCAGCGACTCGAGCGCCCCCGGGTTACGCTGACGCTCCACCCGGGCTACGACGCTACAACGGCCACGCTAACCTTTGGCGTCGCAGGCCCAGGCGCGGATCACGCATTCCTTGCCGCCATATTCATAGCACTTGCGCGTGGCGGCGTTCAGCGAGCGCGAGATCTTCGGCTCCACGGCGTAGCCGTGGGCGCCGCAGGGATTCATCATGTCGATGGAGAGCGCAGCGCAGGCCCGCTTCATCGTGACGGTGGTGCATTCGCCCTTGCACTGCTTCAGCGCCGCGGCGCGCGCCTCTGCTTCGGCGGGATAGTCATAGGCCTGACCGTAGGCGCCGCATTTCCCAACGGCAAATGCGCCCGCCGCCCAGCTCTCGGTGATGAAACGCGTTAGTGCCAACAGCAACGTCAGCGCAAGAATGAACAGCGCGCGGCGTTGCGCGCGCCTCGTCGAGACAATCACTTTCCCCATCCCCCAGACAGCCGGCAGAACTCTAGCCGCCGGACGTTTCCACTTGGTGAACGGGAGGTTGAGAGAGAAGCAAATCACCGCGACCGTGATTGCGAGCGCAGCGAAGCAATCCATGCCTCCACAAGCGGCGAGATGGATTGCTTCGCTGCGCTCGCAATGACGTGGAGAGAGCGCCACGACTCCATCATCCGTCGTCCCGGGCTTGACCGGTACGACGGAAAGAGTTCACGCGCCGCGCGCGGCTTCGAGGGCTTGCGGGGTGTCGATGTCGAGGAAGGCGCTTTGCCCGTCGACGGGCACTTCGGCTACCGCTTCGGCATGCTTGGCGATCAGGTGGCGCGCGCCGATGTCGCCGTCGAGCGTCATCAATTCCTTGAAGAAGCGCCGCGACCACAGCACGGGATTGCCGCGCCTGCCTTCGCTGACGGGCACCGCGATCAAATGGCCGCGGTCGGGTGCAAAGGTGTCGATGAGCCGATCGATCAAGGACGCGTCGATCAGCGGCATGTCGCCGAGGCAGATCACGGCGCCGTCGACGCTGTCGGATACCGCGGAGACACCCGCTTTCACCGAGCTCGCGAGCCCGCCGGCGAAATCCGGATTGCGCACGAATTTCACCTTCAGCCCCTGCAGCGCCTGCTCGACCAGTTCGGCCTGATGGCCGGTGACGACGATCACCTCGGAGGCCTTCGACGCCAGCGCCTGCTCGGCCGCGATACGCACGAGCTTCTTGCCGTCGATCTCCGCAAGCAGCTTGTTGGGGCCGCCCATCCGCGTCGAACGGCCGGCGGCGAGCACGATGGCGGCGACGTTGCGATTGCCTTCGGTGTCGGAGCCCGTGCGCGGCTGCGGCCGCGTCACGATCTCCATCAAGAGCCCGCCGACGCCCATGCCGGTGAGCTCGGCCCGCGTGACCTTGATCCCCGCAAGCAGGCGCATCAGCACCCAGTCAAATCCATTCTCGACCGGAGAGCGCGCGCAGCCCGGCGCACCCAGCACCGGCACCTTCCCCGCGCTGCCGATCAGGAGCAGATTGCCCGGATCGACCGGCATGCCGAAATGCTCGACCGCGCCGCCGATCCCGGTGATCGCGGCCGGGATCACGTCGCGCCGGTCCGCGATCGCGGAAGCACCGAACACGATCACGAGTTCGGCGCCAAGCGCGAGCAATTCCTTGATCGAGGCGGCCAGGGCCTTCTCCTCATGCGGCACGCGGCGCTCGGCGATAATGCTGGCGCCCGCGGGGGCGAGCCGCTCGGCGGTCACGCGGAGCGTCTTCTCGATCACCTTTGGCGACAGGCCCGGCAGCATCGTCGAGACGATGCCGACCTTCTTGATGACGTAAGGCGCAACCCGCAGCGTCTCGCGCGCGGCGACGGCGACCGCCGCGTCGCGCAAGCTCGCTTCGACGCCGAAAGGAATGAGCTTGACGGTGGCGATCATCTCGCCTTCGACCACCGGCTTGAACGCAGTCAGCGTCGCGAGCGTGATCGCCTCGTCGACGCCGTTGATGCGATCGACCGCGGCACGGTCGACCACCAGCACGCCGGCGCGTCCCGCGAACAAATTGGCGCGGCCGGTAAAGGCGCGCTCGACATTGACGCCGTCGCCGGCAATGGCCTGCGCGATGCTGGCCGCGGCAACATCTTCGGAGACGTCACCCTCATCGAGCCGCACGACGACGATTTCCTTCACCCCGGCCTTATCCAAGGCCTCCACTTCGGCAGGGCCGATCGTGGTGCCCTTCTTCAGCACCAGCGATCCCTGCCGCAGGGTGTGAACGGTGACGCCGCCAATCGCGTCACGCGGACTGGCAGGCCCGAACTTCATGCTGCAACTTCTTTCTCTTTCGGCGGCAACCGCAGCGTCGCGGTGATCTCCGCCATGATGGCGACCGCGATCTCCGACGGCGATACCGCACCAATGTCGAGTCCGATCGGCGCGTGGATGCGCGCGATGTCACTTTCCTTCGCGCCTTGGGCGCGCAGCCGTTCGCCGCGCTTGGCATGCGTCTTCCGCGAACCGAGCGCCCCGATATAGAAGCACTCGCGCTCGAAGGCATGCAGCAGCGCAGGATCGTCGATCTTGGGATCGTGCGTCACCGCGACGAAAGCCGTGTAGTGATCGACATTGAGCGGCGGCAGTGCGACGTCGGGCCATTCCGCGACCAGGGGCACGTCAGGAAAACGTTCGGGGCTCGCAAATGCCGTGCGCGGATCGACGACGGTGACATCATAATCCAGCGACCGCGCCAGCGGCGCCAAGGCCTGGCTGATATGGACGGCGCCGATGATCACGAGCTTTGCGGTCGGCGCATAGACGTTGAGGAACAGCTTCTTGCCGCCGACCTCGACGTTGGTGCTCTTGCCCATGCGCAATGCTTTGGAAAGCTCGGCATTGAGCGGATCGGCGGCAAAGTCCTTTGCCTTTACCAGCCGCTGCTCGCCATTGGCGGTATCGGTGACGACGATCACCGGCCGCCGCGCGGCGCGCTCGGCATTCAGCTCCTTCAGCGTTTCGACCTTCACGGCTAACCCACCTTCTCGACGAAAACGCGGATGGTGCCGCCGCAGGACAGGCCGACATTCCAGGCGGTCTCGTCGGCCACGCCGAATTCCAGCATCCTCGGCTGGCCGCTCGAGATCACGTCGAGTGCCTCGGTCACCACGGCGCCTTCGACGCAGCCGCCCGAGACCGAACCCAGGAACGTACCCTCGTCGTTGATGACGAGGCTCGATCCAGCCGGACGCGGCGCCGAGCCCCAGGTCTCCACCACGGTGGCCAGCGCCACCCCATGGCCGGCGTTCCGCCAGTCTTCAGCCGCCTTCAGGATGTCTTCGTCGCGATTGAGCATTTGAGAACCCTCTTCAAGCTACGGAGCGGATCAGGCTGCGATGATGAGGCGGCGGCGGGGCCGACAGCGCCGCGATCAGCCCCTGGATGGAACTCAAGTTATGCACCGGGCGGAATTCGTCAACGTGGGGCAGCATCATTTTGATGCCCTGCGCTTTGGGTTCGAAGGCGCTGTAGCGCAGCAGCGGGTTGAGCCAGATCAGGCGGCGGCAGGAACGATGCAGCCGGTCCATCTCGAAGGCAAGCTTGGCGTCCGCCTCGCGCTCCAGCCCGTCGGAGATCAGCAGCACGATCGCGCCCTGCCCCAGCACCCGGCGAGCCCACAGCTTGTTGAAGGTGTGCAGCGAGGTCGCGATCCTTGTGCCGCCGGCCCAGTCCTCGACGCTCGAGGAGCAGCTTGCCAGCGCCTCGTCGGGATCGCGCTGCCGCAGCGCCCGCGTCACGTTGGTCAGGCGGGTGCCGAACAGGAACACCGAGACGCGCTTGCGGGCATCGGTGATGGCATGCAGGAAGTGCAGGAACAGGCGGGTATATTCGCTCATCGATCCCGAGATATCGAGCAGCGCCACGATCGGCGCCGGCTTGTCGATTCGGCCGAGCTTGCGGATGTCGACGATCTCGCCGCCGGTGCGCAAGGAATTGCGGATGGTGCGGCGCATATCGAGCCGGAGGCCGCGGGCGTCCGGCCGGTAGCGGCGCGTCTCCAGCTCGGCCTGCGGCAAGCTCATCTTGGCGATGGCGCGGGTGACCTCGGCGATCTCGGCCGCGCTCATCTGCGCAAAGTCTTTCTTCTGCAAGATCTCGCGGTCGGAGACCGAGAGCTTGAGTTCCTGCGCCTGCTCCTGCGGCCGCTCCTCGCGGCTCGCGGGCTGCGACAGCGCTTCCTGCACGCGGCGCGAGGCCGGCGGCGGCTTCTTCTTGGCGTGGTCGGGCAGCGGCACCGAGTCCAGCATGCTCTTCCACTCCTCGGCGGCGCGGAAGAACAGGTCGAAGGCCTGGGCAAAGATCAGCGCATGCTCATGGCGCTTGACGAAGATCGCTTCCAGCGTGGCGTAGAAATCGGCGCGGTTGCCGACTTCGATGAGCTGCAGCGCATTGAGCGCGTCGATCACCGAGCCCGGCCCGACCGGCAACCCGGCCGCCCGCAGCGCGCGGGCAAAGCCGACGACATTGTCGGCCATGTGCCCGGTCGGCGGCGCAAGGTGGTTGATGGGCATCTATCCTCACCTCACCGTCATTCCGGGGCGCGACGAAGTCGCGAGCCCGGAATCCATCCTACCGCAGAACAGGTGGCGAAATGGATTCCGGGCTCGCGCTGCGCGCGCCCCGGAATGACGACTGTCGTGTATGACGCGCGAGCAGCTACGTCTCGCTCGTCGCTTCCTTCAAAACCTTCTGCAGCGTATCGCCCTGCATGCGCGCGATGTCATCCTGGTACTTCAGGAGCGCACCGAGGGTCTCGCCGACCACTTGCGGCGTCAGCGAGCGGGCATCCAGCTCCGAGAGCGCGGTGGCCCAGTCGATGGTCTCGGCGACGCCGGGCGACTTGTAGAAATCCTGGTTGCGCAGCGCCTGCACGAAGCGGACCACCTGCTGCGACAGCTTGGCCGAAATATTCGGCACCCGCGACTTGACGATCGCGAGCTCGCGCTCGGCTGTGGGATAGTCGACCCAGTGATAGAGACAGCGCCGCTTCAGCGCGTCGTGGATCTCGCGGGTGCGGTTGGAGGTGATGATCACGATCGGCGCCGCCGGCGCCTTCACCGTGCCGAGCTCGGGGATCGTCACCTGGAAGTCCGACAGGATCTCCAGAAGATAGGCCTCGAACGCCTCGTCCGCGCGGTCGAGCTCGTCGATCAGGAGCACCGGCGGGCCGGCGACGTCAGGCTCCAGCGCCTGCAGCAGCGGCCGCTTGATCAGGAAACGCTCGGCGAAGATGTCGCTCGCGAGCTGGTCGCGGTCAGTGTCGCCGGAGGCTTCCGCGAGGCGGATCGCGATCATCTGCGCCGCGCTGCTCCACTCGTAGACCGCGGAGGCGACGTCGAGGCCCTCATAGCATTGCAGGCGGATCAGCTTCCGCCCGAGCGCTGAAGACAGCACCTTGGCGATCTCGGTCTTGCCGACGCCGGCCTCGCCTTCCAGGAACAACGGCCGGCCCATGCGCAGCGCAAGATAGGTCACGGTCGCGAGCGACCGCTCGGCGAGATAGCCGCGCGAGGTCAGGAGCTCGAGCAGCGCATCGACTGATTTCGGGAGCGTCGATGCGGTCATGGGAAAGCCGGTGTTGGAGCCAAAGCAGCCTGCACTATCACGCTTTAGCGTTAGCAGCTTCGACCGCCCGGCGCGCCAGCACCCCGATCAAATGCGCGCGATATTCGGCACTGCCATGCAGGTCGCTGTTCAGCCCTTCCGGGGATACGTTGATCCCCTCCAGCACCTTGGGCGAGAAGCGCTTCTGCAGGGCCTCCTCGAAAGCGGTGACGCGGAACACGCCGTCCGAGCCGGCGCCGGTCACGGCAACGCGGACGTCCGACGGCCGCCGCGCCACGAACACGCCGACCAGCGCATAACGCGAGGCCTGGTTGCGGAACTTGACGTAAGCCGCCTTCTTCGGAACCGGAAACTGCACCTTGGTGATGATCTCGTCGGCCTCGAGGGCGGTCGAGAACAGGCCCTGGAAGAACTCCTCGGCCTTGAGCCGCCGCTTGTTGGTGACGATGGTCGCGCCCAGCGCCAGCACGGCGGCCGGATAGTCCGCGGTCGGGTCGTTGTTCGCCAGCGAGCCGCCGATGGTGCCGCGATGGCGCACGGCGGGATCGCCGATCCCGCCCGCGAGGTCGGCGAGCGCCGGGATCGCCTCGCCGACGACGGCGGAGCTGGCGACCTCGGCATGCTTGGCGGTGGCGCCGATCGCAAGCGCGCGGCCTTTCATCTCGATGGTGTCGAGGCCTTCGACATGAGAGAGGTCGACCAGATGCGGCGGGCTCGCGAGCCGCTGCTTCATCACCGGCACCAGCGTGTGGCCGCCGGCGATCAGCTTGGCATCCTCGTTCTTCACCAGCAGATTGGCGGCCTGTCGCACGGTCGCCGGACGATGATACTTGAATTCATACATTGGAATGCCCCGGAATTTTCAACAGCGATCGCGATGCAATGCGCTGAGGTTCAAGCGAGATCGGACTTCGCCATCGCCTTGGCGCCGGCGGCGATCGAGGCGACGATGTTCTGATAGCCGGTGCAGCGGCACAGATTGCCTTCGAGCTCTTCGCGGATCACCTCGTCGGAAAGCTCGTTTCCCTTGCGGTGCACCATGTCGACCGCGGTCATAATCATGCCGGGCGTGCAGAAGCCGCACTGCAGGCCATGATTCTCGCGGAACGCTTCCTGCATCGGATGCAGCGGCCCGCCATCCGGCGCCAGTCCCTCGATGGTCTTGACCTCATGGCCGTCGGCCATCACCGCAAGCGTGGTGCACGACTTCACGGCCTTGCCGTCGAGATGCACGACGCAGGCGCCGCATTGCGAGGTGTCGCAACCGACATGGGTCCCGGTCAACCGCAGGTTTTCACGCAGGAATTGAACGAGAAGGGTACGGGGATCGACGTTAGCGGTGACGGGATTGCCGTTCACGATCAGGGAAATCTTGGCCATCAGCACTCTCTTGATCTGCTCTGCCGCATATCGACAGAACAGGCGTTTATAACCGTTCCAAAAGCCATAATATGGGCCATCACCGCAATGGGCAACCTCGCCCCTCGCATGGCCGGATGACGTCGTGCCGTTCTGGCGCCGTTGTGCGGCGCCACTAGTCTTTATTTATTTGACTCAGCCTTGCACGGCCTTGGCGAAATTCGCGAAGAATTCATCGGCCAGTTTCTTGGCCGCGCCGTTGATCAGGCGCTGGCCGAGCTGGGCGAGCTTGCCGCCGATCTGCGCCTCGACGTTGTAACTCAAGAGTGTGCCGCCATCCTTCTCGGCAAGCGCGACTGTCGCGCCGCCCTTGGCGAATCCGGCAACCCCGCCCTCGCCTTCGCCCGAGATCTTGTAGCCGTTGGGCGGATCGAGATCGGACAGCATGACCTTGCCTTTGAAGCGCGCCGAGACCGGGCCGACCTTCATCTTGGCAACGGCGCGAAAGCCGTTGTCCTCGGTTCTCTCCAATTCCTCGCAGCCGGGGATGCAGACCTTCAGCACCTCGGGATCGTTGAGCTTGGCCCACACGGCCTCGCGCGACGCCGCAAGCTGGACTTCGCCGGTCATTGTCATTGCCATGAGAGCCTCCCCGATCGCATCGAACCAACACCCAAGTAAAGCACGGCGGCCACAAAGGAAAGACCGGCATCCGACCACGAGCGATGCATATTCGCAGCGCAGCAAAACGGAGACCGCCCCTTGTGATGGCGCCGGGCTCGATCAAGAAGGGCCATTGGCAGCGGCAGCCAGGAATGATTAGGTCGCGCGCGATGAGCACATCCCTTTCCCCTCTGCTGACACCGATGCTGTCAAGCGCCGCGATGCGCGCGGTGTGCGACGATGCCGCTTGCTTGCAGAATATGCTTGATTTCGAGGCAGCGCTGGCGCGCGCCGAAGCAGCGGTCGGCGTGATTCCGAATGCCGCGGCCGGCCCGATCGGCGCGGCGTGCAAGGCCGAATCATTCGATGCCCCGGCGCTCGCGGAAGCCGCTGTTCGGTCGGGCAACCTGGCGATCCCGCTGGTCAAGGCGCTCACCGCGGAAGCGGCCAAGGCCAGCAAGGAGGCCGCGCGCTATGTGCATTGGGGCGCGACCAGCCAGGACGTCATCGACACCGCGACGATGCTCACTCTGCGCGCCGGCATCGATGTGTTGCTCGCCCAACTCGACCGCGCCATCACAGGCTTTGCCAAACTCGCCCGCGAGCATCGCGACACCGCGGTGGTTGCGCGCACCTGGCTGCAGCATGCGCTGCCGATGCCGTTCGGCCTCAAGCTCGCCGAATATGCCGCAAGCCTGCACCGCTCGCGGAGGCGCTTGCAACGTCTGCGCCGCGAGGCACTGGCGCTGCAATTCGGCGGCGCGGCCGGCACGCTGGCTGCGCTCAGCGACAAAGGCATGGCAGTGGCGGAAAAACTGGCGCAGGAGCTTGGCCTGCCGCTGCCGGAGGCGCCCTGGCACACCCACCGCGACTGCATCGCGGACATCGCCTCTGCCTTTGCCATCGTCTGCGGAAGCTGCGGCAAGATCGCCCGCGACGTCTCCTTGATGATGCAGACCGACGTCGCCGAGGCGTTCGAGCCATCGGGCGAAGGCCGCGGCGGCTCCTCCACCATGCCGCACAAGCGCAATCCCGTTGCCGCCGCAACCGCGCTCGCCGCCGCCACCATGGCCCCCAATCTCGCCGCGACGATCCTTGCCGCGCAGGTCCAGGACCACGAGCGCAGCGCCGGGCCGTGGCATGCAGAATGGCCGACCTTGCCGACGCTGATGCTGGTCACATCAGGCGCGCTCGCCGCCACCGTCGAACTCGCCGAAGGCCTGGAAGTCGACGCCGCACGCATGCGCGTCAACCTCGATGCAACCAAGGGGTTGATCATGGCAGAAGCAGTGTCAATGGCGCTCGCCGAAAAGCTCGGCAAGAGCGAGGCGCATCACCTGATCGAAGCCGCCAGCAAGAAGGCCGTGGCCGAGCAGAAACACTTGCGCGACGTGTTGAAGTCCGATCCACGGATCACCGCGCAACTCGCTGCGGACCGGATCGAAAACCTGTTCGAGCCGATGTCCTATCAGGGCGCCTCGCAGGCGCTGATCGACCGCCTGCTCGCCTCGCTTGAGGATTTGTCGTAAGACCTCCGCTGTCATTCCGGGGCGCGCAGAGCGCGAGCCCGGAATCCATCGGGCCACATACCCGGGTGGTGAAATGGATTCCGGGCTCGATGCTGTCGCATCGCCCCGGAATGACAGGAAAGAAACGAGGAAACGCAGACCATGCCGATGATCGACGCCGACGGATGCCTACTCAACGTCCAGGTCGAAGGCCGCGACGGCGGACCGACGCTGATGCTGTCGAATTCGCTGGGCTGCACGTTGCAGATGTGGGAACCGCAGATGAAGGCGCTGACGCAGGTGTTCCGCGTCATCCGCTACGACCGGCGCGGGCATGGCAAGTCGCAGGTCCCTCCCGGCCCCTATACGATGGAGCGTTTCGGCCGCGACGTGCTGGCGATCCTCGACGACCTCAATATCGAAAAGACGCATTGGTGCGGCCTGTCTATGGGCGGCATGGTCGGGCAATGGCTGGGGGCCAACGCGCCCGAACGCTTCGGCAAGATCATCCTCTCCAACACCGCCTGCTACTACCCGGACCCGACCAACTGGCACAATCGCATCAAGGCGGTGAAGGAAGGCGGCCTCGCCGCGGTCGCCGACACCGTGATCGCGGGCTGGCTGACGGCCGATTTCCGCGAGCGCGAGCCGCAGATCGCAGCCCGGATGAAGGCGATGCTATTGGCCTCGCCAGCGGAGGGTTACATCGCCTGCTGCGAAGCCTTGAGCACGCTCGACCAGCGCGAGCTGCTCCCGAAGATCAAGAGCCCGACGCTGGTGATCGCCGGCCGTCACGATATGGCAACGCCGATCTCGGCTGGGGAATTCATCCGCAGCCGCATCCCGGGCGCCAGCATGACGATCCTCGATGCCGCGCATATTTCCAACGTCGAGCAGTCGCACGCCTTCACGGACGCCGTGGTCGGCTTCCTGACGCAACGCTAGTGCAGCGCACTCTGCACCACCTCTCCCATCGGGAGAGGTCGCGCCGAAGGCGCGGGTGAGGGGTTACGGTCCTTCATGGGCACCTGAGTCCCCTCACCCGGTTTGCGCTGACGATGCTTCGCATCATCAGCGCAAACCGACCTCTCCCCGCCGGGGAGAGGTGAAGAGACGCCCGAGCAAGGAGAGGCATCATGGACGACGACAAGCGCCGCGACGAGGGCATGACCCAGCGCCGCAAAGTGCTCGGCAATGAATGGGTCGATAAATCGATTACCAATCGCAACGCCTTCAACACCGACTTCCAGGACCTGATCACGCGCTATGCCTGGGGCGATATCTGGACGCGGCCGCATTTCGATCATCGCACGCGGCGGGTACTGGTGATCGGCACCATGGTCGCGCTCGGGCAGTGGGACGAATTCCGTCTGCATGTGCGTGCCGCCCTCACCGAAGGCGGCTTTTCGCCTGACGATATCAAGGAGATCCTGCTGCAGCAGGCGATCTATTGCGGCGTCCCCGCCGCCAACCATGCGGTGAAGGAAGCCTCGGCGATTATCGCCGAGCTAGGGCTGTTGAAGGGATAATTTGCCGGCGGCCACGCTGGTATCGGCCTGGTCGCGCACCTCGGCCAGCCGCGGCGCGGCGCCCTCGACCACCAGCACAATGCCGATGCCGATCAGCATCAACAGTTCGGTCGCATGCAGCCGCAGCGCCTCGGCTTCGCCGGCCACGGACGCCGCCAGCATGCTGACGAAGCTGAGCACGCTGCCGAGCACGAGCGCCATACCGAGCGTCTCGTCGCCGCCGCCGCGCTCGCGCACCGAGCGAAGCGAAAGCAGCACCAGATACAGCGTGAAAAAGGCAACTGTGGTGATCCGCACCAGCGCCAGCAGCCAGGCGATACGCACGCTCGCGATGCCCGACAGATGCAGATGATCGCTGATGAAGAACCCGATCGACACGCTCGGCCGTTCATAGAGACCGCGGACCGGCGAGGCCATGATCTGGAAGGCGATGCTCGCCCACGCCGGGATGAAATAGGCCGCAAGCAGCGCGCCGCTGAATGAGCTGATCCGCCAGTTCGTCGACATCCGCCGCTCCCTGCTGTTCCGCTCGCCCGACGCCGCGATGGCGGGTATGTCGCGAGGTAACTTCGTTGGAACTGAAGCGGCAATCTAAACCCTTTATTAACCTTAATTGGGGCGGGCCGCTGTGGACGGCGTCCAAAAGAAAGTCCCGCCTTTCGGCAGGACTTCCCTTTTGCTCTCGCTTGGACGGGAAACTAGCGCACCTGACCCGGATCCTGGGGTTGGCCAGGTTTCTGGCCCTGACGGTTCGGGTCTTGCTGCTGCTGGCCGGGCTTGCTGCCGCCACCCTGCTGCTGGCCGGGCTTCTGGCCCGGATTTTGATTCTGCTGACCCGGGTTCTGGTTCTGACTGGCCATTCACAAATCTCCCTGGTTGGACCTGGTCCCTTCGAACCAGGCACGGGCCAACGCGGGAACCAGGACGCCGTTTCGGTGGGAACCGTCACGTCACGGTGAGGCAAATGCTGGATCGGGAACCGCCGGTAAAACTACCTCTGTACAAGCCCTTGATGCCGCAGCTAGCGCTGTTGCCGCCCAAGGGGTTCCACTGTTAGAAAATGATACGACGCGTCGGACAAGGCTGCCGGGAGCCCTCGCCGCGTCGCTCTCTCACAAGCGGCAGCGCATGGATTATTTCGCCCAGCAACTCATCAACGGCCTCGTGCTCGGCTCGATCTATGGGCTGATCGCGATCGGCTACACCATGGTCTATGGCATCGTCGGCATGATCAATTTCGCCCATGGCGACATCTTCATGATCGGCGGTTTCATCGCGCTGATCTCCTTTTTGGTGCTGGTCTCGCTCGGCCTCACCGCGATCCCGCTGGTGCTGTTCATCGTGCTCCTGGTGTCGATGGCGATCACCGCGCTCTATGGCTGGACGGTGGAGCGTATCGCCTACCGGCCGCTGCGGCATTCGTTCCGCCTGGCGCCGATGCTCTCGGCCATCGGCATGTCCTTCGTGCTGACGAATTTCTCGCAAGTCGCGCAGGGCGCGCGCGTGAAACCGGTGCCGCCGATCATCACCGGCGGCTACACGCTGCATGAGGGTGAAAGCGGCTTCGTGGTGCAGCTCTCCAACATCCAGATCATCGTCGTGCTCGCCACCGTGGTGCTGCTCGCGCTGTTCACCTGGCTGGTGTCGCGCACGCGGCTCGGGCGCGACATGCGCGCCTGCGAGCAGGACCAGACCATGGCGGCGCTGCTCGGCGTCGACGTCGACCGCACCATCTCCATGACCTTCGTGATCGGCGCCGCGCTCGCCGCCGTCGCCGGCATGATGTACCTGCTCTACTATGGCCTGGTCGATTTCTTCATGGGCTTCGTCGCCGGCATCAAGGCGTTCACCGCCGCGGTCCTCGGCGGCATCGGCTCGCTGCCCGGCGCGATGCTGGGAGGATTGGCGATCGGGCTGATCGAGACATTCTGGTCGGCCTATTTCTCGGTCGAGTACAAGGACGTCGCCGCCTTCTCCATCCTGATCGTAGTTCTGATCTTCCTTCCGACCGGCCTGCTCGGCCGGCCTGAAGTCGAAAAAGTCTGACGGGCGGCCGCGTGACCACGTCAGCGCTCGAGAAGAAGCCGGCGTCGCGCGCGAGCGGCGCCGCCTTCATCCTCAAGAAAGCCACCATCAGTGCCTTGGTCGCGCTGGTGCTGTTCTCGTTGATGATCGGCGTCCGCACCGAGGCCGGCCCGCAAGGCGGGCTGATCTACTGGACGCGGTTCGGCGATCTCGCCGCCATCGTCGCTGCCGTGTTCGGCGGCAGCATCGTCATCGAGCTGCTGCGGCAATGGTGGGGTCCCGCCGACAAAGTCCGCGTCGTTCCGCCGGCGGTACAAAATGCGCTGTCGCTCGCCGGACGCCTGATCGCGCCGGCGCTGCTGATCTTCACCTTCCTGGTGCCGGTGATCTTCTATGATCAGCGCTACATCCTCGATCTCGCGATCCTCGTGCTCACCTATGTGATGCTCGGTTGGGGACTGAACGTGGTCGTCGGCCTCGCCGGCCTGCTCGATCTCGGCTATGTCGCCTTCTACGCCGTCGGTGCCTATTCCTACGCGCTGCTCGCCACCAATTTCGGACTGTCGTTCTGGGTCTGCCTGCCGCTCGCCGGCATCCTCGCCGCGTTCTGGGGCGTGCTGCTCGGCTTTCCCGTGCTCAGATTGCGCGGCGACTATCTCGCGATCGTGACACTGGCGTTCGGCGAGATCATCCGCCTCGTCATCATCAACTGGCAGAGCCTGACCGGCGGCCCGAACGGCGTCTCCGGCATCCCGCGGCCGACCTTGTTCGGCATTCCGCTCTCGCCGGGCGAGGACGGGCTGGCGGCGCGGCTCGGCATCGAGTTCTCGCCGACCCACCGCATCGTGTTCCTGTTCTATTTGATCCTGGCGATGGCGCTGCTGACCAACTGGGTCACGATCCGCCTGCGCCGCCTGCCGATCGGCCGCGCCTGGGAGGCGCTGCGCGAGGACGAGGTCGCCTGCCGCGCGCTCGGCATCAACACCACCACGACCAAACTCACGGCCTTTGCCACCGGCGCGATGTTCGGCGGCTTTGCAGGCGCGTTCTTCGCGACGCGCCAGGGCTTCATCAGCCCGGAATCCTTCACCTTCCAGGAATCGGCGCTGGTGCTCGCCATCGTCGTGCTCGGCGGCATGGGCTCGCAGCTCGGCGTCGCGCTGGCTGCGCTGGCGATGATCGGCGGCTTCGAGCTGTTCCGCGGCCTTGACCAGTACCGCATGCTGGTGTTCGGGATGGCGATGGTGCTGCTCATGATCTGGCGGCCGCGCGGACTGATCGGTCATCGCGCCCCGACCGTCTATCTCGAGCGCAACCAGGCGATCTCCTCCGACCTCGTCAAGGAGGGACACGGATGAGCGGTGAGACCATCCTCTCCGTCAATGGCCTGTCGATGCGGTTCGGCGGCATCGTTGCCGTGAACGATCTCTCCTTCGATGCCGGACGGCGCAAGATCACCGCGTTGATCGGCCCGAACGGCGCCGGCAAGACCACCGTCTTCAACTGCATCACTGGCTTCTACAGGCCGAGCGGCGGCTCGATCGCGCTGACCCATGACGACGGCAAGACGATCCAGCTCGAACGTCTGAACGATTTCCGCATCTCCAAGCAGGCGCGCGTGGCGCGCACCTTCCAGAACATCCGCCTGTTCCCCGGCATGACGGCGCTGGAGAATCTGATGGTGGCGCAGCACAACGCGCTGATGCGTGCCTCCGGCCTGACCTTCCTCGGCCTGATCGGCGCGCCGTCCTGGCGCAGCGCCGAAGCCCGCGCGATCGAACTGGCGCGCACCTGGCTGACGCGCGTCGGCCTGCTCGACCGCGCCGACGATGCCGCCGGCAACCTTCCCTATGGCGACCAGCGCCGGCTCGAGATCGCGCGCGCGATGTGCACCGAGCCCGCGCTGCTCTGCCTCGACGAGCCCGCCGCCGGCCTGAACGCGCGCGAGAGCGCCGCCTTGAGCGAGCTCTTGCTCTCGATCCGCACCGAACAGGGCACCTCGATCCTCTTGATCGAGCACGACATGTCCGTGGTGATGGAGATTTCCGACCACGTCGTGGTGATGGATTACGGCGTCAAGATCGCCGAAGGCACGCCACAATCCGTCCGCGACGATCCCAAGGTGATCGCCGCCTATCTCGGCGCCGACGAGGAAGAAGCCATCGCCGTCATGGAGAGCGGCACGTGATCGCCCACGCTCTATCCCCGTCATGCCCGGGCTTGTCCCGGGCATCCACGTTCCGACGGCCCTCCGTCATTGCGAGGAGCGAAAGCGACGAAGCAATCCATGCCGCGGCGCGCGGAGGGATGGATTGCTTCGCTTCGCTCGCAATGACGACAGGCCGGAGAAAGCGCGTGGATGGCCGGGACAAGCGCGGCCATGACGGCTGCGAGGTTGCCCTATGACCTCAACCTCTCCCCTCCTCGCAATCCGGGGCCTGCGCGCGGCCTACGGCAAGATCGAAGCCCTCAAGGGCGTCGATCTCGAGATCAATGCCGGCGAGATCGTCGCGCTGATCGGGGCCAATGGCGCCGGCAAGTCGACGCTGATGATGACGATCTTCGGCAAGCCGCGCGCCCGCGCCGGGGCGATCGAGTTCGACGGCGATGACATCACCGGCGTGCCGACGCACGAGATCGCGCGGCTTAGGATCGCGCAGTCGCCCGAGGGACGCCGGATCTTTCCGCGCATGAGCGTCGCGGAAAACCTGCAGATGGGCGCTGACGTCACCGAGTGCAGCGAAGCGGAACGCGCGGCCGTGCTGGAACGCGTGTTCACGCTGTTCCCCCGGCTCAAGGAACGCGTCAACCAGCGTGGCGGCACGCTCTCCGGCGGCGAGCAGCAGATGCTGGCGATCGGCCGCGCGCTGATGAGCCGCCCGCGCCTGTTGATGCTGGATGAGCCTTCGCTCGGCCTCGCGCCGCTGATCGCACGCCAGATCTTCGACGCGATCCGCACCCTGAACCGCCAGGATGGCCTGACCGTCCTGATCGTCGAGCAGAACGCCAACCACGCACTGAAACTTGCCCATCGCGGCTACGTCATGGTCAACGGCTTGATCACGCTGTCTGGAACCGGCAGCGAGTTGTTGCAGCGGCCGGAGATCCGCGCTGCCTATCTGGAAGGCGGCCGGCGGGGCTAGCTGATCGGCACCCATCCTGCGGCAAGATGCTGCGAAGGGAGCGTGCATTTGCCTGAAAAATGCCGATGACTTCACGGCAAATTCAGTCGACAATGCCGTCGGTTTCGTATCCGGCGGCGCGCCGGATGCTTCCCTTAAGCGATGACCACGGGGACTCCACATGAAATCACTCAAGCTGATCGGCCTTGCACTCGGCGCATCGCTCGCACTGTCGGCGAGCGCATTCGCGCAGGATATCACCATCGCAGTGGCCGGCCCGATGACGGGCTCCGAATCCGCGTTCGGCCGGCAGATGAAGAACGGCGCCGAACAGGCGGTTTCCGATCTCAATGCCGCGGGCGGCGCGCTCGGCAAGAAGCTCAAGCTCGAGGTCGGCGACGATGCCTGCGATCCCAAGCAGGCGCGCTCGGTCGCGGAAAAACTCTCCAGCGCGCGGATCCCCTTCGTCGCCGGTCACTTCTGCTCGTCGTCGTCGATCCCGGCGTCGGAAGCCTATGCCGACGGCAACACGCTGCAGATCACGCCGGCCTCGACCAACCCGCTGTTCACCGAACGCAAGCTCTGGAACGTCGCGCGCGTCTGCGGCCGCGACGACCAGCAGGGCCTGGTCGCCGCCGAGTACATCCTGAAGAATTTCAAGGGTAAGAACGTCGCGATCCTCAACGACAAGACGACCTACGGCAAGGGCCTCGCGGACGAGACCAAGAAGGCGCTGAACAAGGCCGGCTTCCAGGAGAAGATGTTCGAGTCCTACAATAAGGGCGACAAGGATTTTAACTCCATCGTCTCGCGGCTCAAGCGCGACAACATCGATCTCGTCTATGTCGGCGGCTATCACCAGGAGGCCGGCCTGATCCTGCGCCAGATGCGCGACCAGGGCCTGCAGACGGTGCTGATGGCGGGCGACGCCATGAACGACAAGGAGTTCGCCTCGATCACCGGCCCCGCCGCCGAAGGCACGCTGTTCACCTTCGGTCCCGATCCCCGCAACAAGCCGACCGCGAAAGCCATCGTCGAGAAGTTCAGGGCCAAGAACATCGATCCCGAAGGCTACACACTCTACACCTACGCCGCGATGCAGGTGTGGTCACAGGCGGTCGCCAAGGTCGGCTCCACTGATCCGAAGAAGGTGATGGACGCGATCAAGGCCGGCGAGTGGGACACCGTGCTCGGCAAGATGGCCTTCGACGCCAAGGGCGACATCAAGGCGATCGACTACGTCGTCTACAAGTGGGACGCCAAGGGCAACTACGCCGAAGTGAATCCGAAGGGGTCGTAGGCGTATCCACATCACCGCCGTCATTCCGGGGCGCGCGCAGCGCGAGCCCGGAATCCATTGGGCCACAGGCGCAAGCGGCGAAATGGATTCTCTGATGTGCAATTGCACATCATAGCTCGACGCTCCGCATCGCCCCGGAATGACAGCCCCGTCATTGCGAGCGGAGCGAAGCAATCCACTCTTCCGCTTGCGGCGCTATGGATTGCTTCGCTCCGCTCACAATGATGATGTGGATGCCTTGGGTGCGACAAATCAACCCGACGGGCAAATCACCTAAAAGTCTGTCCAGACTATCAGCGAAAAATAAATCGCTTAACCCGTCGGGCAAATCAGTGATTTAACTCCGCACGTCTCACCCAGATGAGGGGCGGGTCGCGATCGTCACGAACGTTGCGGTGAGATGCGGTGGACGCGATGCGTGCGACTGACGAGCGCGCGTAACGCGGACGGCGAAGTCGTGTGGTCCTGGCGCCCCGACGCTGGCGCTAAGCTTCTTGTGAAGTGACGGTGGCAAAAGAGCCCGGTCACCGGGGAGAGCACGAAGGAAACCGTAACACCATCGCGCAGGGAAAGCCGGAATGCTTCGGTTGAACCTGTGGTCCTACCCCCGTGCTTTTTGTTGCACGGGACCCACGGGTGCAACCAGCACCCGGCTTTCCCTGCGCCCTCTGATATCGAGGAGGGTGAAACGAGACGCAAAGCTCGGGCAAATCATGCCGCGAGAATGCGAACTCATATCCGCTGTTTGAATCAGACGTAGGATGGGTAGAGCGAAGCGAAACCCATCATCGCACCGCTTGCTCCATCGCGATGGGTTTCGCTTCGCTCTACCCATCCTACGGGTCCGCTGTTTGAAATTTGGGAAGTCGTCCGATCAAACCGCCGCGCGCACCGCAACGGGGACAACCGCCTGCCGCGCGTTCTCGATGGCGCGCATCAAGTCGTTCGGACGGAACGGCTTCTGCAGGCAGACCACGTTCGACAGGTCTGGCGCTTCAGCGACGAAATCCAGCGCCGTCATGCCGGAGATCGCGACGATGGGGAAATCCGGCTGGCGGTCGCGCATCATCGACATGAGGTCGAGACCGCTCTTGCCCTGCAGGAAGATGTCGATGATCGCAAGATCGAATTTGGCCGTTTCGAACGCCTTGATCCCCTCCGCGGCGGACGCCGCCTCGACAATCTCGAAACGATTGACGCGCAGCACAATTGCGATCATCGCGCGCACGTCGGATTGGTCGTCGACAATAAGAACACGGGCCATGAAAACCCCCGGGACCAGCTGCGGGAAGCCTAGTCGTGGAAAACGCTATGCAGTAGGTGATCAGGCGAATTATCTATCCTGTCAGTAAAGAGGTGGTTACCTCAATTGGATACGGGCGCCCGGTTCAATTCCCTGCCGGTAGCAGATAACCTTGGATCGATTTCGAGCAATTCGTTTTGCGCCAAAGCGATGCGTAGCGGGTTTATGGGACTTTCATTTCGACGTTCCCCAAATCAGCGGACACAGCCTTCCCTTTCCGCCGGTACGGAGAGAGGGGCCGGATATTCCACTTTGTGTGGACAGCCCGCGCGCGGATTTGACGTGATCGACTGTCTTGCGTTCGATACCGCCTTCCAGGAGGCCATCAGTGCTCAAGGGTAACGATCGCAGCTTCTTCCTTTCGACCATGCCGGCCTCGCGCGGCGACCGCAACGTAGCGCTGGCGGTGGTCGTCGTCTCGGCCGTGCTGTTCGTGATCGCGATACCATTCGCCGGGATGCCGCTGACGCCGGTACCGGCTTTCGTGGCGAGCTACCAGTCCGTGCTGGCCATCAACGATCTCATCACCGCGGTGCTGCTGTTTTCGCAGTTCGCCATCCTGCGCTTGCGGGCGATGCTGCTGCTCGCCAGCGGGTATCTCTTCACCGCCGCTGCCGCGATCACCCACGCGCTGACCTTTCCGGGCCTGTTTGCGCCGGCGGGCCTGTTCGGCGCCGGTTCGCCGACCACGGTCTGGCTCTACATGGTCTGGCACGGCTTCTTCCCGCTGACGGTGCTCGGCTACGCGGTTTTGAAAGGAAACGACGGCGCCCGGATTCGCGGCTCGACGATGTCGGCGATCATGGGCAGCGTTGCGGCAATCGTCGTCGCGATGGCGCTGTTTACCTGGATCGTCACCGCCCAGCACGACCACCTCCCAGTCCTTTTGAGCCGCGGTCACTACACGCCGGTCATGCTCGGCGTGGTCTCGACGGTGCTGTTCTTCTGCGCCGCCGCGCTTGCTGCGCTATGGTTCCGGAAGCCGCATTCCGTCATCGACATCTGGCTCATGGTCGTGCTGTGCGCCTGGCTGTTCGACATCGCGCTGTCGGCGATGCTCAACGTCGCGAGATTCGATCTCGGTTTCTACGCCGCACGCATCTACGCCTTATGCGCCGCCAGCTTCGTGCTCGCGGTGCTGTTGATCGATAACGTCGCGCTGCAGGCGCAGATGTCGCGGCTGTTGGGCGTAGTTCGTCGCCAGGCCGCCACTGAACGCGACTACCACGCCGAGCGCGAGCGGCTGTTCAGCGCGGTCGTGGAATCCTCGAATGACGCCATCATCACCAAGTCGCTCGACGGCACCATTACCGCCTGGAATCCGGCCGCCGAGCGCCTGTTCGGCTATCCGGCAGCCGTGGCGGTCGGCCAGCACATCGACCTCATCGTGCCGCCCGACAATCGCGGCGAGGTCAACGACATTCTCAAGCGGATCCGCAGCGGCGAAAAGCTGGCGCAATATGAAACGCAGCGGCTGCACAAGAGCGGCAAACCGATCGACGTCTCGCTCAGCGTCTCGCCGCTATTGTCGGCGACGGGCGAGATCATCGGCGCCTCCAAGATCGCGCACGACATCACCGAAAGCAGGCGGACGCGGGAGGCGCTGAGCCGGGAGCTCGAGGAGCGGCAGCATATCTTCGAAGCATCGCAGGACTTCCTCTCCATAACCGACAAGCAGGGCCATTTCGTCCAGGTCAGCCCGAGCGCCAGGACCATTGCGGGCTACGATCCCGCCGAGATGGTCGGACGTTCCGCGGTCGAGTTCGTTCATCCGGATGATCTCGAAAACACCCGCAACGAAATGCGCGCTGCGCGGCGCGGCCAGAGCAAGCGCAACTTCGAGACGCGCCTGATCCGCAAAGACGGCGAAGTGGTGTCGCTCAACTGGTCCGCAACCTATTCGGAGCCGGTCAAGCGCTATTTCTTCATCGGCCGCGACCTCACCGAGAAGCAGGCCGCTGAGGCGCAGATCCGGCAGGTGCAGAAGATGGACGCGGTAGGCCAGCTCACCGGCGGCGTCGCCCATGACTTCAACAACATCCTGACCGTCATCACCGGCACCATCGGCATCCTGGAAGAAGCGGTCTCCGACCGGCCCGACCTCGTCGCCATCGCCCGGCTGATCGACGAAGCCGCCGAGCGCGGCGCCAACCTGACCAGGCACCTGCTCGCCTTCGCCCGCAAGCAGCCGCTGCAGCCGGTCGATGTCGATATCAACGCGCTGATCCTGGAGGCGGCGAAGCTGCTGCGCCCGACGCTCGGCGAGCATATCGAGATCACGCCAATGCTGGCCGACGACGCCTGGACGGCAATGGTCGATCCGAACCAGCTCACCGCGGCAATCCTCAATCTCGCACTGAATGCACGCGATGCCATGCCCCGCGGCGGCAAGCTGGCGCTCGAAAGCCGCAACGTCTATCTCGACGAGGGCTATGCCAGCATGCACAGCGAGGTCGCGGTCGGCCATTACGTCATGGTCGCCGTCAGCGACAGCGGCGGCGGCATTCCGGCCCATCTCCTGGAAAAAGTATTCGATCCCTTCTTCACCACCAAGGAAGTCGGCAAGGGCACCGGGCTTGGGCTTTCCATGGTGTTCGGCTTCGTCAAGCAGTCGGGCGGGCACATCAAGATCTACAGCGAGGAACGCCATGGCACCTCGGTCAAGATGTATCTGCCGCGCGCGACCGGCCTCGCCCAGACTATCGCGGAAGCGCAGCAGACCACCGATCTCCGGGGCGGACACGAAGCCATCCTGGTGGTCGAGGACGACGCGCTGGTGCGCAAATATGTCGTGACCCAGATCACAAGCCTCGGCTACTCGACGCTCGAGGCGGCGAATGCCGCTGAGGCGCTCAAGATCATCGATACCGGCGCGCCGATCGACCTCCTGTTCACCGACGTCATCATGCCGGGCGCCATGAACGGACGTCAGCTCGTCGACGAAGCGCTGAAGCGGCGGCCTGGGCTCAAGACACTGTACACGTCGGGCTACACAGAGAACGCGATCGTCCATCACGGGCGGCTCGATTCCGGCGTGCTGCTGCTGGCGAAGCCCTATCGCAAGTCCGAGCTTGCCAAGATGATCCGGCTCGCGCTCGGCAGTTGATGCATTCGGTTCGGTTGCTATATCGATCAACAAGACGACAAGAGGAAGCGCGCTTTGAAAAATCTCCTCACCGACATCGCAGGCGTCCGCGTCGGCCATGCCGACGACGCTTCGATCGCCTCCGGCGTCACAGCGATCATCTTTGACAAGCCCGCCGTGGCGTCGATCGACGTGCGCGGCGGTGGCCCGGGCACGCGCGACGACGCGCTGCTGCAGCCGCACAATACCGTCGATGCGGTGGACGCGATCGCACTGTCCGGCGGCTCGGCCCTCGGCCTCGATGCTGCCGGCGGCGTGCAGGCCTGGCTGGCCGAGCAAGGCCGCGGCTTGCGGATCCGCGACGCCGTGATCCCGATCGTGCCCGGTGCGATCTGCTTCGATCTCTTGAACGGCGGCAACAAGGCGTGGGGCCGGTTCCCGCCCTATCGCGATCTCGCTTATGCCGCGGCGGCCGCGGCCGGGAGCGATTTCCGGCTCGGCAGCGTCGGCGCCGGCACGGGCGCGACCACGTCCAACCTGAAGGGCGGACTAGGTTCGGCGTCGGCGCGAACCGATGACGGCGTGACGGTTGCCGCACTTGCCGTCGTCAATGCGGTCGGCTCCGTCACGGTCGGCGATGGCCCGTGGTTCTGGGCCGCGCCCTTCGAGGTCGACGGGGAATTCGGCGGACGCGGTCTGCCGGCCTCGTTCACGCCTGATATGCTGAAGGCGCGGCTGAAGGGCGGGCCGGCGGCGACATCCGGCGAGAACACCACACTGGTCGTGGTCGTCACCGATGCTACGCTGACGAAAACGCAGGCCAAGCGGCTGGCGATGATCGCGCAGACCGGCATGGCGCGGGCGATCTATCCGGCGCATGCGCCGCTCGACGGCGACGTGGTGTTTGCCGCGGCGACCGGCGAGAAGCCGATCGATCCTTTGTTCGGCCTCACCGAACTCGGCATGCACGCCGCCAACACTGTGGCCCGCGCCATCGCGCGCGGCGTATATGCGGCGACCGCGCTGCCCTTCCGCGATGCGCTGCCGAGCTGGCAGGATCGCTTTGGCTAGCAACTTAGTTCAGCGACATGCGTTGAGGCTGCGGGTTCCAGCTCGGGTGCCGCAATGCCATCCACTGTCATTCGCTTCTTCCGCTACGACGCCGAAAAACGCGAGCTGTTGGTGCTCTTCGTTACTGGCCGCCGCTACATCTACGAGGACGTTCCGCCTGATGTGGCCGAGGCATTCGGCAACGCATTCTCAAAGGGCCAGTTCTTCAACCACGAGATACGTGATCGCTACCGTTCCCGCGAACTCAAGCAATTGGCTTAAACGCGATCTGTCACGCATTGACCGAGAGGGAGGCCCAGGCCTGCGCCGAGATCGGCTTGGCCTGCAGCTGCACCAGTTGGTCGACGGCGTGCCGCTGCCCCAACTGGTCGACGAAATTGTAGGACGAGGTGGCAGCCCGCGCGGCAGACGGGCTCGCAGCAGAGGTCGCCGTTATTTTCGATCCGTCGGCATAGGTCGTGGTGGTCGTGACCGATCCATCGCTGTTGGCAGTCGAAGTGCTGGTGCCATCAAGCGCCTGCATCAGCGCATCGGCACCGCCGCCACCGCCGCCGGAGTGACGATGAGCATGCGAGCGATGGCCGGACCCGCCCTTCAAAGCCGAGGACATCTCGTCCAGCGTGACATTGCCGTCGCCATCCTTGTCGAGCTTGGAGAAAACATCATCAGCCTTCGCCAGATTGGTCCCGCCGGCGCCGAGCGCATTCTCGAATTCGGATTTCGTGATCTTGCCGTCGCCGTCGCCATCGATCTGCCCGAACAAATCCTTCAGCGCATCCGAGCGACTCTTGGTCGACGCTGCCGCGCCGGTCGAAACCTGGCTCTGCGCATCGAGCAGCGCGCTCATCGTCTCCGGGGCGATCGGCGCAGAGCTGCTGCCGGCCGATCCGGAACTCGGGGCCGCGCCCGTCGGCGTCGTCGTGGCGCCGGAAATATCGAAGATGTTGCCGGCGTCCTGGGCCTGGCCGGCGGGCTTTGCCTGCGACGTCTTCGACGACGTCAACGACTTCAGGAGATCGATGGCCGACGAGGCAGCGCCAAGGGCGAACAGCATGAGAGGGAACTCCGACAATGCCGCGTGAGCGGCGGCCCAACACCTGCACGACTAGCGAGCAAGCGCTGTGCCATGGCGAAAAGCCCTTTAAAATCGGCATTTCGTGCATACAGACAGGTTCGCCGCAGCCGGCAATTGCTGCCGCTGCGGCAATTTTTTCCTGCCCGCGATTTCCCTCCTGTGCATTGCCCGGCACCAGCATGCATGTTAGGCGGAACCATCCTGCCGCTACAGAGATGCCTTGGGAGAGCGTCCATGTCCCAGCCCTTCACGCCACGTCCGCTGGTGATCGCGCCGTCGATCCTGGCCTCGGATTTCTCCAAACTCGGCGAAGAAGTCCGCGCCGTCGACCAGGCCGGCGCCGACTGGATCCATCTCGACGTCATGGACGGGCATTTCGTGCCGAACATCTCCTATGGCCCTGATGTCATCAAGGCGATGCGCCCGCACACCAAGAAGGTATTCGACGCGCATCTGATGATCTCGCCTTGCGATCCCTATCTCGAGGCGTTCGCGAAGGCCGGCTGCGACCACATCACGGTGCATGCCGAGGCCGGCCCGCATCTGCATCGTTCGCTGCAGGCGATCCGCGCGCTGGGCAAGAAGGCTGGCGTCTCGATCAATCCGGCAACACCCGTGAGCGCGATCGAGCATGTGCTCGACCTCATCGACTTGGTGCTGGTGATGTCGGTCAATCCGGGATTTGGCGGCCAGGCCTTCATCCGCGGCTCGCTCGGCAAGGTCAGCGACGTCAGGGCGATGACCGCCGGCCGGCCGATCGACATCGAGGTCGATGGCGGCGTCGCGCCCGATGTATCAGGGGAACTGGCAGCGGCCGGCGCCAATGCGTTTGTCGCCGGCTCGGCCGTGTTCAAGGGCGGCACGATGGAGGCATACAAGGCCAACATCTCCGCGATCCGCAACGCAGCGGCGCTGGCGCGCGGCGAAGCGATCTAGCCCGAGCGTGGCGGGCGCACCACGGTCACCGTGCAAGGCGCCTCCGCCGCCACCTTCGCCGAGACGCTGCCGAGCAGCGTCCGCAGCATGGAATCCCGCCGCGCGCCGATCACGATGTGATCGACCTGATTGGCTTGCGCGAATTCCAGGATTGCCGCCGCGGGATCGATCGCCTCCAGCACATGCACCGACAGCCGGTTCTCGTCGAGCTTCAGCGAGGACGCCCAGTGGCGCAACGCGACCAGGCGGTCGATATGCTTGTTGCTGCCCTTCTCATCCAGGGTCCGATCGATGGTGACGAGGCCAAGCTTGAGCACGTTGACGCATGCGAGACGGGCCTGCGGCAAGGTCCCGAGTATCCGCTGCGTGGTGACGCGCAAGGCATCGTTCAGCGGGCCCGAGGTTTCCGTCGTATCGATCGCAACCACCAGGATCGGGCTCGACGCCAATTGTACCGCGACATCGGACTTCGGCTGCGGCTGCCATGCCCCGCGGTTGAAGCGGCGGCGCATCACCGTCGCGAACGGATCGCGCTCGCGCCGCTCTGCACGCGCCGTCAGCTTGACCTGATCGGGATTGCTGAGATCGAAGGCGAGTTGCGAGGCGGTCGGATAGCGCCAGGCGGGCTCGATCTCCAGGCATCGCAGGACGATCTCCTGCAGCCAGGGCGGATAGTCGGGTTTGAGCTTGCGCGGTGGATAGGGATCGCGCCACAGCCGCCGACGCATGCCGCGCAGCGTCTCGCTCTCGCCGAACGCCCGCACCCCGGTGGTGAAGAAATACAGCAGCACGCCGAGCGAAAACAAATCGCTGCGCGGATCGTCGCGCACCCCAAGCAGGCGCTCCGGCGCCATATAGGGCGCGGTGCCGTAAGGCACGCGAAATTCCTCCTGCAGCAGATCGGGCAGATGTTCGTGATGCGACAGGCCGAAATCGATCAGCACAGCCTCGCCGCTCTCGCGGAACATGATGCTGCTCGGCTTGATGTCGTGATGGATGACGTTCTGCCGATGCAGCGCCGACAGCGCAGCAGCGATCTTGATGCCGAGCGCCCTCGCCTCCTCGTAAGCGATCGGCAGATCGTCGAGCCGCTTGTAGAGGGTCCGGCCCGGGATGCGCTCGAGCACGACATACGCCTGGCGCGCGAAATCGCCGGTGCCGAAGCAGGCCGGCACATGCGGCCCGGACAATCGCGGCAGGATCATCTGCTCCATCTCGAAGCTGACGATGGCGGCGGGGTCCTCGCCTTCCGAGACTCGCGGCACCTTCATCAGGAGCGGCACGTTGATGCCGGGATGGGTGACGCTCCACAGCGTCGCCATGCCGCCGCGGTGCACGCACTCGCCGACGGTGAAGCCATCGATGACCGTGCCCGGCTGCATGAGAATTTTCGCCATTTGCTATCGGCCGACCAACAGGCGATCGGCAAGCCAGCCCGGCAGGCCATTCTCGCGGATCCGGGCGGCTGCCGAGTCGATATCATAGGGGGCACGACAATAGGTGACCTCCCGCCTCTCGGTGTCGAACATGGCGAAGGCGGCTGCGGGAATGCCGTCGCGGGGCTGGCCGACGGAGCCAAGCACCGCAAGCCAGCGCCGGCCGGCCAAGAGCTGCACGGCTACGCCCGTGGTCGGGACAAAGCTGGTCATCTTCGCCGTCGACGACATCGAATAGAGCGCTGGACGGTGGATATGACCGCAAAAGGTGATTGGAGCCTCCGCAGCCATCATGCTGCGCGCAGCGTCCGACGCGTCGCGCACGTAGCGCCACCTGGTCGGGTTGGACGCTTCGGAATGGACGTAGAGGCGGTCGTCCTCCTGCTGCATCAGCGGCAGTTCGGTAAGGAAACGCCGTTGCGCCGCGCTGAGCTTGCCGCGGGTCCACTCGACCACCGCCTGGGCTTCGGCGTTCATCGCGTCGTTGTCGATACCGATGGCGGTGTCATGGTTGCCGCGAACCGCGATCGCGCCGTCCTCGACCAGCGCCATGACGGTATCGACGATCCATTCGGGGTCGGCCCCATAGCCAACGAAGTCGCCGAGCAGGACGAATTTCTCTGCGCCTTGCGCACGCGCAGCCTCAAGGCAGGCGTCAAATGCCTGCCGATTGCCGTGAATATCCGCAAACAGCGCGAGACGCACATCATCCTCCCAGCCAATCCTGGCGGGCCCAATCACATCTGTCTTGATGGATATCAAACACGGGCAACTCGGTGCCCGCAAATGGATCGGGGGGATCGATCGCGAATTACGAGCTAGTGCTTAGGACAGGCTTCGAGCCCGCGGAACAGCAGCGCCAGCAAGGCGTCGGTGCGCTCCTGCAGATCCGGATCGGCCCATTCGTCGGCATGGGCCGGGTGATGAAGGCTTCTCGTCGCCTCGAAAATCGCGCGGGCGGTCGCCTTGAGATCATCGACCTCGAACACGCCCTCCTCGACGCCGTCGGACAGGATATGCGCGATCTGATCGGTCAAGCATTCCTTGTGGCCCTTGACCACAACACAAGCCTCGCGCGCCAGCGTCAGGTAGGTGCGGAACATCTCGGGATCGTCGGCGAACCTGGCCTGCTTGGTTGCGAACAGGGTGCGCAGCCACCGATCGAGCCGGGCCTGCGCTGGGCCGGCACTCGCTGCGATCTCCTGCAGCGGGACCTTGGCCCGATCGAGCCAGCGTTTTGCCACGGCTTCGCGCAGCGAAGCCTTGCTCGGAAAGTGCCGGTAGACACTGCCGTGGCTCACATCGAGCGCACGGGCAACATCCACCACTGTCGCCTTGGCGAGCCCATAGCGACGCAGGACGTCCTCGGTGACCTCCAGGATACGTTCAGGGGTCAAGACGACTGCTTCGTTCATGGCTTTACCCTATCCCCAGCTCTTGGGCTTTTCCACTCCGGCGGTCAGGCGCATTGCAAAACGGCCTGGCCGGTCGTTAAGGCAGTCCTAATTCCAGCTAGCGGGCCAATTTTTCCGCCTGGGCGGCCAGGTGGCGAGCCACCTGCTGATTGAGCCAGCGCTGGATCTGTTCGGTCAAATGCAAAATCTCGATCGTCATCATCGTAGTCTCCGGCAAGTCCGTGGCCGGCTCTTTGACCCGAACCCGGTACTCAACTCTTCCGGATCAGGCATTTCGCGGCCGCAAACCACGGGGCGCCCCATCCGGCGTCCGGAAGCTGATATAGCATTTCTGACTGACAGATTTCAATATCTGTCATTCAATAACTTGTGATAGGACCGGCGCTCGGCTCTTGGCGCCTTCGACCTCCCGCCCGCCGCCCACAGCGGAGCGATCCGTCAGGGACGCCGCCGGAAAGCCCGCCCCGCTTACCTACTCGCTGACCAACGGCCCGAAGGGCTCCCATCGCTCTCCGGTGAAGCGCATCATCCGGAACTCCTTGATCACCCGATAGTCGCTCGCGCTGGTGTTGATGGAGAGCCCAGGCAGCAGCAGGTCGAGCCTCACGTCGCGCAGGCTGGTGGCTTGGCGCATGACGTTTTCGCGCGAAAGATCGTCACCGCACCGCTTCAATACCTCCACCAGCAGTTCGGCCGCGCTGTAGCCGTAGGTCGTAAAAATGCTTTTGCGGTCACCGCCCGGAAAATAGGTGTCCATGAATGCGGTCCATCGACTCAAGCCCTCGTCGTTCTGCCAGGTGGGATCGCTCGTCTCCTTGAACGAACTCGCTGAGATTGCCCCCTTGGCATGGTTGATTCCGGCAGGAACCAGTACGGCGTCGATCGACGAGGAGCCGACTCCCAGCAGGTGAACAGGAGTCCAACCCAATTCGGCCATTCTTCTGATGGTTTGCGCAGCGAACTTGGGAGCCGCCATGTTCACCAACAAGTCGACGCCAGCAGCTTTCAGTCGCACGATCTGCGAGTCCACCGTCGCGTCTGAGACATCGTAAGGGGCTTCACCGACGAGGAGTTCACTTGCTCTTGCGCCGAAGGCCTCCTTCAGGCCGCTCAAGTAATCCTTCCCGCTCTCATCATTCTGATAGAGCAGGCCAACTTTCGCTGCAGGATAGTTCTCAAGGATGAACCGCGCATAGACACTGATCTCTGTCCGCAGGTTAGGCGCGAAGCCCATCGTCCAGGGAAAATTGGTCGGATCCTCGAACCGCTTTGCGCGTCCGGCTACGAAAAGCTGCGGGACCTTGCGATCGTTGAGATACTTTTGAACGGCAATATTGGAAGCGTTGCCCAACGTCTGAAACGTGAACAGCACCTCGTCGCCTTCAACCAACCTCCGTACCTGCTCAACTGTCTTCGAAGGCATCGCCGCATCGTCATAAGAGATCAGCCTGATCTTGCGTCCATTGATGCCGCCCCGATCGTTGATCATACGGAAGTAAGCGTCTTGCACCTTGCCAATGATAGAGGAGGCGGAAACTGGACCGCTGTAGGGCATCGTCTGGCCGATCCTGATCTCAATATCACTCGCTCCCGGATCGTAGGGGCCGCTTCGCGCATGCGGCACGCTTCCACAGAGTAATAGGACGCCAATCAGCGCTGCCCTGAGCGCGGTCATTTTGTTGTCAGTGCGACGGACCATCCGCTCGCTCAGCCCATGCATGGTCGCCCTATTGCTCCTCCTTCGGAGGCATTCGCGGTGGCAGCAGCGGGGTAAATGAGACGGCCTCGCCGGGTCCTGGGGCCGCCATCAGGGCCCCGCCGGTCGAGGGATCGCCCCCCGATGTCTCGATCACGGCGCTCGGGGTGATGTATTCCCTGGCCGCCGCGATCAGGCCGCCCTCGCCGGTCCCGAAATCCGCGGCCCGCCCGCCCTGGGGACGGCCGGCGGCAATCTCGGTGATGGCCTTGTCGGTCTTCTGCGCCAGCGAGTCGCTGTAGGGGATGCGGTAGGCCCTGGGGATGCCGCTCGGCCGGTTGTCTTCGTCGAGGGTCTCGACCCAGAGATAGATCGAGCCCGGGTCGCCCTCCAGCGAGTGCGGCTCCACAATGCGCGCCTGCAGCAGCTTGAACGAGGCCGGCAGCCTGTCGACGCTGGCCCAGCCCAAGAGGCCGCGGACGCCCATGAAGCTCGCAATGTAGAACGCACTGGTCACGACCACAGCGACCGCCTTGGCCGACCAAGGCAAGCGTGCATAGACCAGGATGACGAGCAACAGCGCGCTGATCAGAGCGTAGCTGACCGAGAGCGTGAGGATGACTGACTGGAGGTTGTTCACGGGCGAGACATCCTGACGCCTGTCTTCGGATCGAGGTCCGCGCCGTTTGCGCGCACGTTGCGGAACGTCTCCATCAATGATTTCTGCCGCTGCTGCACGTCGACCACCTTGCCTTCCGCATCGACCCAGAAGCGCAGCGCGGTTTTCTCGTCGCCGGTGTGATCGAGCGTCAACTTGTTGTCGAAGATCACTTGGGCGGTCGGATTGAGCTTCTGCACCTTCACGCTGACCGGAACCGGCTGCCCGGTCGTCGCCTGGAAATGCGAAACATTCACGGTGTATTCGCCGGGGATAATGCCGCGCACGGTGACGATCTCTTCTCGGATCGGCGACGGAATCTTCTTGCCGTTGACGATGATGAAATCGTTGGCACCGCCGCGGTCATCGCGGTCGAGCGTGAGGAAGCCGGCTTCGCGGCGGCGATACCAGGCGATGTTGCCTGCGGGATCCTGCACGAACAGATCGAAATCATCGGGATGATTGTCGGGCCAGTCCATCGTGATGATGAATTCGGCCTTGGAGTCGATCTTCCCCTCCTTCGACTCCGGTGAAACCGCAAGCAACGCGAGGAAAAACAGGAAGGCGACGACCTGCAGCGCCTTGAACAGCATCACGCCGAGCGGATCGAACTGTTCTTCCCGTGGATAAAGGCCGAACTCATCCATCATGATGGTGTTCCAAGGCCGGGGTGACGTGCGTCTCGGTCAACATGACGGCATCGGAGAACACCCGCTGGGTGGCGGCATCGAGCATGTAGTATTGAATCCTGACGAGGATCGATCCGATCAGGCCGGCCAGCGTCGTGTACATGGCCACCGCCATGCCATCGCTCATCAGGCCCATCGACGATCGCATCGCGACCTTGTCGGCCGCGTCGAGGGTTGCGATCGGCGCCAGCATGATGATGAAGCCGATGATGGTTCCGAGCAGTCCAAGCTTCATCAGCGTATCGGAAACGAACGCACCGAAGGCGTTGGAGCCGCGCAACCGGTCCGCCAGCGACCTGAGCAGCAGCGTCTGATCGATGCGGCCGCTCGCCTGCGCCGCGGCCTTCTTCACCAGGTTGCGGATGTGATCGCTGACGAGCCCGCCAGGCAGAGCGCGCGCATTCTCGTCGAGCTTCCTCGCAGCGCCGGGAGTGGACAGGATCGCCCGGCAGCGTCTGGCCGCTTCGCCTTCACGCGCAATCGCTCGCGTCCGCCAGAAGCAATGAAAGCAGGTGATGACGTAGAGAACGGCGATCAGGCTTGAAATATAGGTGCGATCCGAGGTCACCATGAGATGGAGCAACCCGTATCGCCACAGCAGCATGGCGGCGAAGATCGAAAGCCCCGTGAAGATCATCCATAACAACAGGACGCTTCGCTCTGAATTGTCCTTGCCGGGCAAGACAGGCTCGGCGCCAACGGTGGCACTCATGCAGCTTTGCTCCCTGAGGGCGGCCAAGAGAGACTGCCCGCAAACGCTCCCCGGCTTTTGTTAATCCGAGGCGACAGGTTGCGTCCAAAGACATATGCCCGCGCTTCGTTGGGAAAATTTCCCGAGCTTCGCCTCACCTGCCATCTTGCAATTGGCCCCGAATAGCGGTGCTGTTAGATTCATCCAGAAGCCGCGGAGTGATCGCATGCGCCTCGTGCTCCAGCTCGTCGCCCGTCTGCTCGTCATCGTCATCTTGTGTCTGGGAGGCGCAACCGTTTGGGCAACGATCGACGCCTACCACAGTGTCGACCGCGCCACGGCTGCATCCGCCGAACGGGTCTCGCAAGCGCTGGAAGCGCTCTACTGGCGCGAATTGCTGTTGCGCGGCAACAGGACACGCGAACACCTTTTGCCGGTACCGGAATGGCGCACCACCCAGACGATGAGCCTGATTTCGCCTGGAGTCTGCGTCCAGTTTGAGCCGAAGGGCGAGTTCGAGAATCCGCTGTGCGGCCAGAGCAAAGGGATCGGCGCATCTCCACCGCATTGGTTCGCAGCTGCCGTAGAGACATTCCTTGGCGACCACGCCGCGGTCGCCCGGCCGATCAGTGCGCGCTCGACCACTGCGGGCACAGTTACGGCCGTCGCCGATCCCGACGCCGCGATATCCCTCGCCTGGCAGCACATCCTCGATAACGTCCACGTCGCGCTGCTGATGGCTGTGGCTATCGCCCTGCTTGCCTCGCTCGCGATTGCGCATGCGCTGGCCCCGGCGCAGTTGATCGTTACCGCACTGCAGCGCATGGCGAATGGCCATTATCGAACGTCGCTTCCGCGCTTCCGATCGATGGAACTTGCCATGATCGGGCAAGCCGTCGGCGAGCTCGGAGATCGCCTCGCGCAGGCCACGGAAGAACGGGCCGTCCTGACCCGCCGGCTGCTTGAGATCCGCAGCGACGAGCGACGGGCGCTGGCGCGCGAACTGCACGACGAATTCGGGCAAAACCTCACAGCGATCCTGGCCTTCGCCAACACGATCGAAGCGGCCAGCGCGCAGGAGCAGGACCGAGGCGACGTCGCGCAGGATGCGCGGATGATCTCGAAGGCCACGCTGCACATCATGGCATGCCTGCGCGGCACCCTGAACCGCCTGCGCCACCCGCCCGCCGAGGAACTCGGGCTGGAGGCGAGCCTCATCAACCTGGTTGATAGTTGGCGATCGCAGAACGCGACGCAGCCGATGATCCAGCTCGACCTCAAAGGCGATTTCGCCGACGTGCGAGGCGCCGTCGCCGCGACCGCCTATCGTGTGGCTCAGGAATGCCTGACCAACTCGTTGCGCCACAGTGCGGCGCGCGAGATCGTGCTCCGGATCGAGCGGCGGACGGGGCTGGAAAATGCGCTGCTGGTCCGTGTCGAGGACGACGGCGGCGGCGATGCCGCCAAGGTGGCGCAGTCCGCCGGCTTCGGCCTGACCGGAATACGCGAGCGCGTAACCGCTCTCGGCGGCTCGCTGTCGATCGCGCACGCAAGGCGCGGTCTGAGCGTTGCCGCCACCATCCCGCTTGCTGCCTGATGCCGGCGTCGCAGACCAGTGGCATTTCGATCCTGCTTGTCGACGACCATCCCGTGGTCCGGCAAGGCTACCGACGCGTTCTGGAGCACCAAGGCGACTTCAGGGTGGTCGCCGAAGCCGACAACGCAGCCGACGCTTACCGCGCATACAAGAGCCACGCCCCTGATGTCGTGGTCATGGACATCTCGATGCCGGGTGCCAGCGGGCTTGAAGCTATCAGGAACATCCGCCAGCGCAGCGCTGGTGCGCGCGTTCTCGTCTTCAGCATGCACAGCGAGGCGGCGCTGGTGAAAGCCGCCTTCGGCGCCGGGGCAAGCGGCTATGTCACCAAGAGCAATGAACCGACCGTGCTGATCGCGGCGATCCGTTCGGTGGCGCGTGGCGAACATGCAATGAGCGACGACGTCGCCCATGTCCTGGCGATGGAAAGCCTGACCCCGTCAGGATCGGTCCTTGACCAATTGGGGGAACGGGAGATCGAGATCCTGCGGCAATTGGCTGCCGGCTCGACCACAGAGCAGATCGCAGTAAACCTCAATCTCAGTATGAAGACGGTTCAGAACTATCACTACCTGATCAAGACCAAGACCGGCATGCGGACCGACGCGCAGCTCGTCCGCCTCGCCGTCGAGTGTGGGTTGACTAGCCTGTAGCCGCGCCCGGCAGTCGCGCCACCGCCTTGGGACGCAGCCCCATTTTCTATCTGCAGCAAGCCCGTATGGGTGGCCTCTCCGAGCCCGCTCTGCTAAAGCACGGCGTAAAAACAAACCGGCTGGGAGTCGCTTAGCGATCCCGCCCTACACTTTCCCGGAGTTTTCGATGATCCCCCGCTACACTCGCCCGGAGATGGCCGCGATCTGGGAGCCGCAGACCCGCTTCAAGATCTGGTTTGAGATCGAGGCGCATGCGGCTGATGCGCTGGCGGAACTCGGCGTCATTCCCAAGGAGGCGGCGAAGACGATCTGGGCCAAGGGCAAGCACGCGACCTTCGACGTCGCACGGATCGACGAGATCGAGCGCGAGACCAAGCACGACGTCATCGCCTTCCTGACCCATCTGGCTGAAATCGTCGGCCCCGAGGCACGCTTCGTGCATCAGGGCATGACCTCCTCCGACGTGCTCGACACCTGCCTCAACGTGCAGCTCACCCGCGCCGCGGACCTCCTGCTCGCCGACATCGACAAGGTCCTGGCCGCGCTGAAGAAGCGCGCCTTCGAGCACAAGATGACACCAACCATCGGCCGCTCTCACGGCATTCACGCCGAGCCGGTGACCTTCGGCCTCAAGCTCGCCTATGCCTATGCGGAATTCTCCCGGGCCCGGGCGCGGCTCGTCGCCGCCCGCAAGGAAGTCGCGACCTGCGCGATCTCCGGCGCGGTCGGCACCTTTGCGCAGATCGACCCACGCGTCGAAGAACATGTCGCCAAAGCCATGGGGCTCGAGCCGGAGCCGATCTCGACCCAGGTGATCCCGCGCGACCGCCATGCGATGTATTTCGCGACGCTGGCCGTGATCGCCGCCTCGATCGAGCGCCTCGCAGTCGAAATCCGTCACCTGCAGCGCACCGAGGTGCTGGAAGCCGAAGAGTTCTTCTCCGAAGGGCAAAAGGGTTCGTCGGCGATGCCGCACAAGCGCAACCCGGTGCTGTCGGAGAACCTCTCCGGCCTGTCGCGGATGGTGCGCGCCTATGCCGTGCCCGCACTCGAGAACGTCGTGCTCTGGCACGAGCGCGACATCTCGCATTCCTCCGCTGAGCGCATGATGGGCCCGGACGCCACCGTGACGCTCGACTTCGCGCTGGTGCGCCTCGCCGGCCTGGTCGAGAAGCTCCTGGTCTATCCACAGAACATGCAGAAGAACCTCGACCGCCTCGGCGGTCTCGTACATTCGCAGCGGGTGCTGATCGCGCTGACGCAAAAGGGCGCGAGCCGCGAGGACGCCTACAAGTTCGTGCAGCGCAACGCCATGCCGGTCTGGCGCGGCGAAGGCGACTTCCTGACGTTGCTCAAGAAAGATCCGGACGTGAGGAAATATCTAAGTGACGCCGAGATCGAGGAGCAGTTCGACCTCGGCTATCACCTCAAGCACGTCGACACGATCTTCAAGCGCGTATTCGGGGAGACCTGACCCCGGCCCTGCGGCTTAACCCGGCGCGCCGTCGACCATGCGGGCGGCGACGCGGTCGCGGCGCAGGAAGTGATGCCAGGCTACGGCCACGATGTGAATTCCGATCAGCGCCAGCAGCACATAGGCGAGATAGATGTGCCTGTTCTCATAGGCCTGCGCCGCGGCGCGATCAGGCGAGGTGATCTGGGGCACGTGAAACAGCCCGAACCAGTCCGAATAGTTGGGCGTCCGCGCGCCCGAGTGCGCCCAGCCCAGCACCGCCACCAGGATGGTGACGGCATAGAGCGCCAAATGGCTGACCCGGGCGGCGATCCGGTGCCAGCGCGAGGTATCCTCCGGCAAGGCCGGCGTCGGATTGACGCCGCGCCAGACGAGCCGGAGCAGGGTCAGGAGCAGCACGACATAGCCGATATCGGCATGGATCGAGCGATAGAAGAAGCGGTCCGGCCGAGCGGGGATATGGTTCATCCACCAGCCGAAAGCGATCATGCCGATAATCGCCGCCGCCAGCGCCCAGTGGAATCCGCGCGCAACGCTGCCCCAGCTCGATGTCGTGTTTCGGATCATGCGCCCGGCCCCATCGGCTTCGAGTTCGTTGCCGCCGGGCCCTTGCCGCGCTGCAGCGCGTCCTGATAACCCTCCGGTCAGATCAAGGCGATTTGAATCGTTCCAAAAACTCCACCCTGCACCGCGACCGATCCGCAAGGGCCGGCAGTGCCCTCAAATCAACTGAATCGTAACGCTGAAATGGGACAAGGTTGAACCGTGGCGGCACCCCCAACCATCCTGGTATTCGATTCCGGCCTTGGCGGGCTGACGGTGTTGCGCGAGATCGTGCGCGCCCGGCCCGACGCACGTTACGTCTATGTCGCCGACGACGCCTTCTTCCCCTACGGCCACCATGGCGAGGAAGACATCATCGCGCGCGTGGTGCCGCTGGTCGGCGAATTGATCCGGCGGCACACACCCGATCTGGTCGTGATCGCCTGCAATACCGCTTCGACGCTCGTCATGTCACACCTGCGGGACGCCTACGACCTGCCGTTCGTCGGAACCGTTCCAGCGATCAAGCCGGCCTGCGCCAGCTCGAAGACCAAGCGCGTGTCCGTGCTGGGCACCAAGGGCACCGTCAAGCGCGAATATACGAAAAAGCTGATCCACGATTTCGGGCAGGGCTGCGAGGTGACGCTGGTCGGCTCGGGCGAGCTCGCTTCGCTGGCGGAAGCGGCACTGAGCGGTGAGGAAGTCAGCGACACCGATATCGCCGCTGAACTGGCGCCCTGCTTTGTCGACGGCGCTACCCGCACCGACACCGTGGTGCTCGCCTGCACGCATTATCCCTTGCTGCTGGATCGTCTGGTGAAGCTCGCACCATGGCCGGTCGCCTGGATCGACCCGGCGCCCGCCATCGCGCGACGGGTTGCCGATTTGCTCGGACCGCCCGGCGACAGCGGAGACGAGGCCGGCGCCGAAATGCTGTTCACGTCCAACCGCCCGCACACGCTGAGCCGGGCGTTGATGCCGTTTTTCGGCGGCCGGGTCCCGGCCTGAGGCCGCATACCCGTTTGGCTAGCCAAAGCGCCGGCCGCTCATTTGGCCGATCGCCACGAAAACGGCTTCGAGCTGCTGAGCGGTCGGCGAGCCGCCCTGCGTATACGCCGAGATTAGCACCGGTCCACCTTTCCTAGGCCAAACCACCGCGATGTCGCCGGCAGCATCCTTGCCGTTGTTGCCCGTCTTGTCGCCGATCTTCCAGTCCTTCGGCAAACCACCGCGAAGGCGGTTGTTTCCGGTCTTGCAGTTCAGCATCCAGCCCGTGAGGCGTTCGCGCGACGCCGGAGATAGCACCTCGCCAAGCACGAAATGGCGCAGATTGCCGGCCATGGCTGCAGGCGTGGTCGTGTCATGCGGATCGCCGGGCGGAGAGCGATTGAGCTCGAGTTCATAGTGATCGAGGCGCGAGACGGTATCGCCCGTATCGCGCCAAAAAGCAGTGAGCGCGGCGGGACCGCCAATCCGCGCCAGCAGCAGATTGGCGCAGGTGTTGTCGCTGAGCTCGACCACAGCCTTGCACATATCGGCGACCGACATCGCTCCGCTCGCCAGGTTCTGCCTTGCCGCCGGTGCATGGTGGAGAAGATCGGCGGCACGGTATCGCACCACGTTCTCAAGCTGGTCTTCGCCGCGATCGATGCGGGCCAGCACGCACGCGGCAAGCGAGGCCTTGAACGTGCTGCACATGACGAAGCGCTCGCCGCTTCGCCAAGTGACCTTGGCACCTGTGGCGACATCCTCGGCATAGAGGCCGATTCGCCCACCGGTCTCGCGCTCATAGGCTTCAAACAGGGACAGCTGCTCCTGCGCTCGCACGGGCGAGATCGCCAGACACGACAGAGTGGCCAGCAGCGAGCGTCTGGTGAAAATCATTGGGCGTCCTTCGAATTTAAGCTTCTTCGGGTGGGCATCCGTCGCGTCCGCCAACGAGACATAGCGCCAAGATGAGGGGTCGAGCACTCGATGCGTGCAGATTTTGTCTTTATGATATCGGCGATCGACCAGCGCGCCCTCAACACAGACTGTGGAGACCCGCTTTGTCCTCACCTACGCCAACTCCCCTCAACCGGCTGCGACAGCAATGGCGAGAGCGGCGCCCGACCTTCGGCGCGATCGCCACCATCCCGAGCATCCAGACCGTGCAGATCATGGCGCAGTCGCTCGACTGGATCATCGTCGACCTCGAGCACGGTCCGATCGACCTTGGCACCGCGCATGCGATGATCGTGGCAACCTCCGGCACAGCGTGCGTGCCGATGGCGCGCATTGCCGCGAACGAGCCATGGCTGGCCAAAGCGCCGATGGACATCGGCGCGCTCTGCATCAATTTCCCGATGATCTGCAGCCGCGCCGAGGCCGAGAAGGCGGCGCGCAGCGTGCGTTATCCGCCGAAGGGCGACCGGCTCTGGGGACCGTTCCACGCGCCGTTCCGCTGGGGCGTCTCGATGGCGGACTACATGGCCACTGTCGATGACGACATGATCTGCATGATCACGATCGAGCATGTCGAGGCGGTCGAACGGATCGACGAGATCATGGCCACTCCCGGGATCGACATCGCCGTGATCGGTCCCGGTGACCTCGCCACCTCCATCAACAAGCGTGGCCTCGTGGATGATCCCGAAGTGGTGGCGCTGATGCAGCGCGCCGAGGAAGGCATCCTGAAGAGCGGCGTGCCGATCGGCGGGGTGGCGCGGTCCGCCGAGCAGGCCAACGCGATGATCGAGCGCGGCTATGTCGCCCTCGCGCTCGGCTTCGACTGGTCCCTGCTCCAGCGCGGCATTGCCGCCAGCTTTGCGGGAATCAGGCGCTAGGGTTGCTCCTCCCGCCACGAGCCGGCTGCCAGGCTCGCCGTGATCGCTGGCGGTGCGGCGGGACGCCACACCCAACCCGGCGCCGAAACCGGCCGTTGGTTCATGCTCGGTTCAGGGCTGGCGAGCGCATAGTCCGGCTCGCCAGCCTTTTATTGAATCTGGAATCTCCGGCGGAGTGATGCGCGGAACGGCCCGAAAAATCTCTATCCCGCGCTGTTTCATTGCCGACCTGATGCGGGCATCGCTCGACATCCCCTTCGTGTCGCTCACGCGCCTCCTCAACATCCGGGACCTGGTGGAAGCTCGCGCGGAGGCGGCCTGTCCGCCCGGCTGGGCGGCGATCTTCGTGAAGGCCTTTGCCCTGGTTGCGAAGGACGAGCCGGCCTTGCGGACGCTCTACGTCAAATGGCCGTGGCCCGGCTTCTACGAGCTGCCACGCAGCGCCGCCACTGTCGCGATCGCCCGTGTCGTGGACGGCGAGGACTGCGTGCTGCCGCAAAAGATCGGCACCCCCGAAATCAAGCCGCTCGCCGAGATCGACGCCCTGATCCACCACGCCAAGGAGGCGCCGGTCGAGGACGTGGCGGCGTTCAGGAAGGCGCTGAGGGCGACCGGGCTGCCGTTGCCGCTGCGCCGCCTGCTCTGGTGGATCGGGCTGAATTCCGGACGCCAGCGCGCCAATTACTTCGGCAGTTTTTCCGTGACGTCGGTGGCGGCCATCGGACCCGGGGAACTGCACGCCGTCACACCGGGGCCGTTCATCCTCAGCTATGGGGTGGAGGAGGACGGGACGATCAGCGTGGTGCTGCGCTGGGACCATCGGATTACTGACGCCGCCCTGGTCGCCCGGACGCTGTGCCGGCTGGAACAGGTACTGAACACCGAAATAGCAGCGGAACTGCGGGTGAATCGGCAGCAAACCGAGCGAGCGGTCCCGGCAATCGCGACGTGACAGCACTAAAAAGCCACCTCTTTCGTTGACAGGACGGCCATCTTTCCCCTAAAAGCCCCCTGCTCGCGGGCCGGTTTCGGCCCGCGAAGCGTTTCGCGACCCGTGGTTCGTCCTCGAGCTTTCGAGGCGGACCTGTCGGCACCGGCCACATGGCAGGCTGCACAGGAGGGCGCGTCTCCTCAAACCCAACTTTGACCTGAAGAGGACCGCGATGACAAAGCGCAGTGAGGCGAAATACAAGATCGATCGCCGCATGGGCCAAAATATCTGGGGCCGCCCGAAGAGCCCTGTGAACCGCCGCGAATACGGCCCGGGCCAGCATGGCCAGCGCCGCAAGGGCAAGCTCTCCGACTTCGGCGTGCAGCTCCGCGCCAAGCAGAAGCTTAAAGGTTATTACGCCAATATTTCCGAGCGCCAGTTCCATGGCATCTACGTCGAAGCCGGCCGCCTGAAGGGCGACACCGGTGAGAACCTGATCGGCCTGCTCGAGCGCCGTCTCGACACCGTCGTGTACCGCGCCAAGTTCGTGCCCACGATGTTCGCCGCCCGCCAATTCATCAACCACGGCCACGTCAAGGTGAACGGCCGCCGCGTCAACATCGGCAGCTACCGGCTCAAGCTCGGCGACGTGATCGAGGTCAAGGAAGCCTCCAAGCAGCTCGTGACCGTGCTGGAAGCCTCGCAGCTTCCCGAGCGCGACGTGCCCGACTTCATCGAGGTCGATCACGGCAAGATGACCGCGAAGTTCATCCGCATTCCCGGCCTGTCCGACGTGCCGTTCCCGGTGCAGATGGAGCCACATCTGATCGTCGAATTCTATTCGCGCTGATCGGACACAGATTTACAGATATCAAAGGCCCCGGTTCGCCGGGGCCTTTTTGTTTGGGCGCCAAATTGGTGTTATAGTTCCAGCTATGACCCGGTTACTCGAAGAAGCGTTTAGTACCGTTGCCAACTTGCCTGATGCAGAGCAGGACGAACTCGCGCGCGTCATGCTGCAGCTCGCGGGCGTCGATCAGCCTCCTCTTCAGTTGACACCCGAGGAAGAAGCCGATCTCGCGGAAGCTGATGCCGAGATCGCACGCGGCGATCTCGCCTCCGCCGAAGAAGTACGGGCCATGTGGGCGAAGCACGGGCTGTGAATATCCGCTACACGCGTCGTGCGCTTGCGCAGATCGATCAAGTCCTCACATACGTTGAAGCACGATCACTTCAAGGCGCGGTTCATGTTCGACCGGATCGCGGCGCTCGTGGCATTGTTGCGAGAGCATCCCTACGCAGGCCGTGCAACAAGCCGTCCTAACGTCCGTCGCCTTCCGGTGAACCCACATCCTTATCTGATTGATTATCGGGTGACCGCGACCGAAATTATCATTATGCGGTTTCGGCACGCCGCCCGGCGACCGATCGGCTGAATGATTCGCACTGCATTTTGCTGGCACGACGACGTCAAGGAGCAATGAGGAAAGCCATGTCCTACACCCCTGCCCCGCGCGATCCCAAGGCTCCGCCCGTTCGCATCAATCTTTTATCCGACACCCAAACACGTCCCACGCCGGCGATGCGCGAGGCGATGGCGCGGGCTGAGGTCGGCGATGAGCAGATCGGCGACGATCCGAGCGTGAATCTGCTCTGCGAGCGCGTTGCCGACCTGCTCGGCAAGGAGGCTGCGGTGTTCATGCCCTCGGGCACGATGTGCAACGTCGCCGCAACGCTCGCTTACTGCCGGCCCGGCGATGAAATCCTGGCGCATGCTACCGCCCATATCATCGCCCGTGAAGGCGGCGCGCATGCCGCGCTCGGCGGCTTCCAGATCACGCCGCTCTCCGGCGACGACGGACAGTTCGCGCCGGAGACGTTCCGCGCGGCGCTGCATCCGCGTTCGCGCTACCAGCCGCCGCAGGTGCTGGTCAGCGTCGAGCAGACCGCCAATATCGGCGGCGGCACGATCTGGAAGAAGGCCGATCTCGACAAGATCGTCGGTATCGCGAAGGCCCACGGGATGGCCACCCACATGGACGGCGCACGGCTGCTCAATGCTACGATCGCCACCGGCATTTCCGCGCGCGACATGGCCGCGGGCTGGGATTCCGCCTGGATCGATTTCTCGAAAGGGCTTGGCGCGCCGATCGGCGGCGTCATCGCAGGCAGCCGCGATTTCATCGACGAAGTCTGGCGATGGAAGCAGCGCCTTGGCGGCTCCATGCGCCAGGCCGGCATCTGCGCCGCCGCCTGCATCTACGCGCTCGACCATCACGTCGAACGCCTCGCCGACGATCACGCCAATGCCAGGGCGCTGGCGCGCGGGCTGTCGCAGATCGCGGGCATTGAGGTGCAACAGCCGGAAACCAATCTCGTCTTCTTCAAGCCCGATGGTGCGGGCGTCTCCGGCGACAACATGGTCGCCGAACTAGGCAGACGCGGCGTCCTGCTCGCGATGATGGACGGTCGCATCAGGGCCTGCACACATCTCGACGTGACGGCCGGCATGATCGAAGAAACGGTCAGCTTGGTGCGGGAAATCGTGCGCGGAGCGTAGACAGATGATCCCGCGTCATTGCGAGGAGCGCAAGCGACGAAGCAATCCATGCCTCCGCGTGCAGAAAAATGGATTGCTTCGCTTCGCTCGCAATGACGGCGTTCTTCTTCACCGCCCCATTGCCCGATAGATCAGCGCCTTCAACTGCAACTGAATCCGCCCCCACTGCGAGGGCGTCTGCACCATAAAAACAGCGAACATGTCGCCTTCGGGGACCGCGAGCGCCGCCACGAGAACGAGGCGGCGCGAAAAAGCTTCAGTTCTCCATCGCTTCATAGACGAGCTGCTTCAGCGTCCGCTGGATACGTTGCCGCTCGGTCGGCGTCTGCTCCAGGAGCACGAACAACATATCCTGCTTGCGGTCGATCACGAAGTAGCAACCGCTGGCGCCGTCCCATTTCAGTTCGCCCAGCGAGCCCGGTGGTGGCGGCTTTGCGTTGCCAGGATCGGTCCGAACCGCGAGGCCGAGCCCGAAGCCAAAGCCATCGCCGGGAAAATAGAAGTAATCCCGCCCCACTCCCGAGCCGGGACCGACCTGATCGGTCGTCAGCAGCTTGAAGGCCTCGGGGGTCAGATAGGTCCGGCCATCGTATGTGCCACCGTTGAGCAGCATCTGCGCAAAGCGCGAGAAATCCGCCATGGTCGAGACCATGCCGCCGCTGGCAAACTCCATTTTCTTGACAACGGTCGGATCGTTGATGCGGCCGACCCGGAAATCGCTGTCGTTCGGCATCGGGAGCGCCAGCAGCTTCTGCTTCTCCGGATCGGTGACGAGGAAGCGGGTGTCGTTCATGCCGAGCGGATCGAGCAGCTTCTCGCGCTCGATCGCGAGCAGCGGCTTGCCGGACACGATCTCCATGATGCGCGCCAGCACATCGGTGGAGTGGCCGTATTGCCAGAGCGCGCCCGGCTGATTGTGCAGCGGCAGCTTGGCGATCCGCTCGGCGAATTCGGCAAGATCGAAATCGCCGGCATAGAGATTGGAGGATGCATAGGCCTTGCGCACCAGGCTATCGCCATAGAAGCCATAAGTGATGCCGGAGGTGTGGCGCATCAGGTCGAGCACGGTCATCGGCCGGTCCGGCGGCACCAGTTCGAGCGTCTTGCTGCCGTCCTCGTTCTTCTTCTCGACGCCGACTTTCACATTGGCGAAGGACGGGATGTATTTCGCAACCGGATCATCCAGCTTGAACTTGCCCTCTTGAAGGAGCTGCACCGAGACGACGGCGGTGATCGCCTTCGTCATCGAAAACAGGCGGAAGATCGTCTTGTCGGTGATCGGCGCCTTGCTCGCCACGTCCTGCACGCCGAAGGATTGGTGATAGACCGGCTTGCCATGCTGCTGGATCAGGACGATCGCGCCCGGGATTTTTCCGGTCGCCACCTCGTTGTCGAAGAACGCCCCGATCTTCGCAAGCTTGTCCTGGTTGAAATGCGCGCCTGCAGGAATATCGAAGGTTCCTTCCGCAGCAGCGGCAGGCCATGCAACAAGCATCAGCGCGCCGGTCGCCAGCAGGCGCAGCGATTTAAACGAATTCATTTGGACCCCTCCCGAATTCGCAGGGAGTGTAGCGGCGGCGCATCAACCAGCACAAGGGCCGTCAAGACCGGCCAGAGCCTGCTCATGCAGCCGGGCGCTGGCTTCGGAGAAGCAGCAGAAGATCACCCGGTTGACCGCCGGCGCATAGCTAAGTCCCTCCGCGACCGCCCCAACCGAAATCCCGGCGGCGCGGTCGGCGGGGAAGCGATAGACACCAGTCGAAATGGCCGGAAACGCCAATGTGGCAAGCCCGTTCGCCTGACAGAGCTCGAGCGCGCGGCGATAGCAGGAGGCGAGCAATCCATCCTCGCCTTGGCCGCCGCCGTGCCAGACCGGGCCAACGGCGTGGATCACATGCCGGGCGGGAAGCCGATAACCATGTGTGATCTTGGCGTCGCCGGTCGCACAGCCGCGCAAGGAGCGGCACTCGGCGAGCAATTCGGGTCCGGCGGCGCGATGGATCGCGCCATCGACACCGCCTCCACCCAGGAGGGACGAATTGGCCGCGTTGACGATGGCGTCAACGCGTAACGTTGTGATGTCGGCAACGATGACTTCGAGGCACGCGTTGCCGAATTGGCGCGCCATCAGGCTCAGGCGGCGGCGCCGACCGGAACGCCCTTGTCAGCGAAAAGCTGCTGCAGCTCGCCGGCCTGGAACATCTCGCGGATGATGTCGCAGCCGCCGACGAACTCGCCTTTCACGTAGAGCTGGGGAATGGTCGGCCAGTTCGAATAGACCTTGATGCCGTCGCGCAGCTCGGCGGACTCCAGCACGTTCAAGCCCTTATAGCCCACGCCGATGTGGTCGAGGATCTGCACCACCTGGCCGGAGAAACCGCACTGCGGAAATTGCGGCGTGCCCTTCATGAACAGCACGACGTCGTTCGACTTCACTTCGTTGTCGATGAATTGTTCGATGCTCATTTTCGTTTCCCTTTGGGGCTCCGCCCCTTGCGGCATTGCTGGTGGGCCGGCTCGACCCGCTTACCCCGCGACTAGCTATATATGTAGCCCAAACCGTTGTGCATCCAAAGCAAAATGGCGGTGGGCTGGCATGCATGAGGCCCTTTTCGGGCGGCGGCCGGGCTCCGGATCCATAGTCTGATGACACTAATATCATGGCCCCGGGAGGCTTTTTTCCCGAACGGGAGCCCCTATCTAGGACGGACTGTCCGTAGGGAACCAGTTTGGCAGAGCAACGTTCTCTCCAGCATTCGGAGACACCCGTGACGAAACCAGCATCCGCTGCCGCCACCCTTGCCACCCCTTCCCCATCACGCGCTTCTGATTCCGGTCCCCTGTCCCGGGGTCTGGTGGAGGCGTTTCTCGCGGTGCGGGATGAAACCGAACGCCGGGCCGCTCCCCTGTCCGCGGAGGACCAACTGATCCAGTCCATGCCGGACGCGAGCCCGGCAAAGTGGCACCGCGCCCATACCACCTGGTTCTTCGAGCAGTTTCTGCTCGGCGAGCACCAGCACGGCTACAAGCCTTTCCATCCCGATTATGCCTATCTCTTCAATTCCTATTATGTCAGCGCCGGCCCTCGCCATGCCCGCGCCCAGCGCGGTCATCTGACCCGGCCAAGTGCCGATGAAGTCACCGCCTATCGCCGCTATGTCGACGATGCTGTGGTGAAATTCTTCAAGGCTGCGGGTGAGGAGAAGCTGGCCAAGCTGGTCCCGTTGGTCGAGGTCGGACTCAATCACGAACAGCAGCATCAGGAACTGATGTGGACCGACATCCTGCATGCCTTCGCGCAGAACCCGATCCCACCGGCATACGATCCGGCCTGGCGCTTCCCGGCCTCTAACCGCAGCGGCGAGGAATGGGTGACGCTGAACGAGGGCATCCACACCATCGGGCATGCGGGCGACAGCTTTCATTTCGACAATGAAAAGCCGGCGCATCGCGCCCTGGTCGGCCCGGTCAAATTGGCGCGGAATCTCGTGACCAACGCGGAGTGGCTCGCCTTCATCAAGGACGGCGGCTATTCGACAGCGACGCTGTGGCTGATGGACGGTTTTGCGACCGTCGAAAAGGAAGGCTGGGACGCGCCCGGCCACTGGCGCAACGTCGACGGCCAATGGCAGATCATGACCTTGGGCGGACTGCAGCCGATCGATCCGGCAGCTCCGGTCTCCCACGTCAGTTATTACGAGGCCGACGCTTTCGCCCGCTGGGCCGGCAAGCACCTGCCGACCGAGATGGAATGGGAGGTCGCCGCGCGCGCCGGGCAGCTCAACGACGCCTTCGGCATCGTCTGGCAGTGGACCCGCTCCTCCTATTCACCCTATCCCGGCTATCGGGCGATCGAGGGCGCGCTCGGCGAGTACAACGGCAAGTTCATGGTCAATCAATTGGTGCTGCGCGGCTCCTCGCTTGCAACTCCGAACGGTCACAGCCGTATCACCTACCGCAACTTCTTCTATCCGCACCACCGCTGGCAATTCACGGGACTACGTCTCGCCCATTACGCCTGATCGGTCCTCAAGCATGATCCGGAAAAGCACATACCGGTTTTCCGAAAAAATCATGCGCAAGAACAACCAAAAATCATAGCGCGCGGGAAGGCGCGTTCAGGAGAGTATCATGAATGTGCATGCCCGCGCTTTAGCCAAGGCCTATGCCTTTGACGAACAGACCGCAGCCTTTGCCGAAGATGTCATCGGACATCTCGCACAACATCCCAAGCACCTGTCGCCGAAATATTTCTATGACGCGACAGGCTCGGAGCTGTTCGAGCAGATCACGGTGCTGCCGGAATACTACCCGACCCGCACCGAGCTCGGCATCTTGCGCGATCGCGGGGCCGAGATCGCCGCGATCATCCCTGCGGGCGCCGCGCTGGTCGAGTTCGGCGCGGGTGCGACCACCAAGGTGCGCCTGTTGCTCGAGCACTGCGAATTCGGCGCCTACGTGCCCGTCGACATATCAGGCGATTTCCTGAATGCGCAGGCGGACGGCCTCCGCAAGGACTTTCCCGGCCTGCGCGTTTATCCGGTCGCGGCCGACTTCACCGCCCCGTTCACGCTGCCGGCCGAGATCGCCGAGATGCCGAAAGTCGGCTTCTTCCCGGGATCGACGATCGGCAATTTCGAGCCGCACGAAGCCACCGATCTCCTGCGCACCGCGCGTGAAATCTTAGGTGCGGGCGCGCAGATGATCATCGGCGTCGACCTCGAGAAAGACGAGCGCGTGCTGTACAACGCCTATAATGATTCAGCCGGCGTCACGGCGCGCTTCAATCTGAATGTGCTGGTGCGGATCAACCGCGAGCTCGGCGGCAATTTCGATCTCTCCGCCTTCTCCCATCGCTCGATCTACAACCGCGACCGCCACCGGATCGAGATGCACCTGATCAGCCGCAAGGCGCAGAGCGTACGGGTCCTCGGCAACACCTTTTCGTTCCGTCCCGGCGAGAGCATTCACACCGAGAACAGCTACAAATATTCGCTGGAGCGGTTCACGGAGCTGGCCCGAAGCTCGGGCTGGACGGTGCGGCAGTCCTGGACCGACGCGGCAAAGATGTTCTCGGTTCACGCGCTGGTCGCTTCGGAATGAGATTCCGAAGCCGAGCGCAGCGACACCGATTCCCACACAGCGACCACGATCATGATCGCGGTCGTGAGGAGCGAGAGCCATAGCGGCGACAGCTCGCTTCCGAACCAGCCCACCGCGAGCAGAGCGAGGATGCCGACGATGTGGGAGAGCTGCAGAAAACCCCGGATCGAGAGCTTGAACAGGATCGTCCCGACCAGGAACAGAAGCGGGCCGCCGATCGTGCTCAAGATCGTCTTGAGATCGGAATGACCGCTGGGATGCTTCAGCACCAACTCGTCCGACACCGCCGTCAGGATGATGCCGGCGACGATCGGCATGTGCAGATAAGTGTAGGCGAGGCGCGCCAATTTTCCTGATTCGGCCGATGTCGAGATCAGTTCGGAGCCGGCCTCGGCGCCCTTGTGGAAATAGATCCACCACATCGCGATGCTGGCGACCAGGGAGGACACGAAGGCCAGCACGATCTCGGTGGTCCAGCTCAGTTCGGCAAAGGTCGCTCCGTTGACGACAACAGCCTCGCCGAGCGCGATGATGATGAAAAGGGCGCAGCGCTCGGCCATATGGCCGCCTTCGACCGCCCAAGCCTCGAGCGATGACGGCCCCAACCCCGGGATCCAGAACCGCGCTGCCGGCGAGACATATTCGATCACGACCGCGATGATCCACAGCCATAGCCGGGACTCACCCTCGGCAAGGCCGCCGAGGATCCAGAACACGGCGGACGTGGAGAGCCAAGCCAGGATGCGGATGGCATTGTGGCGCACCGCCGTCCAGTGGTGCGGCGTGGAGACGAACCAGAAGGCGGTACGCCCGACCTGCATCACCACATAGGCGATGGCGAACCACAGGCCGCGGCCTTCAAAGGCCGTCGGAATCGTGGTCGACAGCACGAGGCCGCCGAGCATCATCAGGAACAAGAGGATGCGGACCGGCGTCAGTTCCGGATTGAGCCAGTTGGTTACCCAGGCCGTGAAGACCCAGACCCACCAGACCGAGAGGAACAGCAGCGTGACCTGGACCGCGCCGATCGGCGTGAAATGATGCAGCAGCGTGTGCGAGATCTGCGTGACCGCGAACACGAACAGCAGATCGAAGAACAGTTCGACATAGGTGACGCGGCTGTGCTGATGTGGCACGACGACGCGAAACATCGCGCCGCGTCGGTTCTCCGCAGCCATCGGTGCCCCCTACAGCATGCTCAAACAAAGAGATGGGGTCATGATCCGATTCCGTCCCATCGGATCATGATCTAACGAGATGATCAGGCCTCGGGCCCGCCAGGCACCCCGGTCTGCAGCGCCAATGCGTGCAGTATGCCGCCCATCTGTCCCTTGAGCGACTGGTAGACGATCTGGTGCTGCTGGACACGGGACTTGCCGCGGAAGGATTCCGAGATCACCGTTGCCGCGTAATGGTCGCCGTCTCCGGCCAGGTCGCGGATCGTCACCACGGCATCGGGAATGGCTGCCTTGATCATGGATTCGATATCGCGGGCGTCCATCGGCATCCCAGTACACCTCCATTTCGACGTTCAAATCGCGGCCGGCATGGCCGGCCACACGGAGCAAAACCTAGCGATTGCGCTCTTCTAGGTCATCCTATCAGCCACTATATACCGCTTCCAATCGTTTTAGCTGCATCATTCGGTCACAACGAACTGACCAAAAAAGGCGCAGAATCATGAAACTCCCAGGTCCCGACCATCCGATCACGATTGCCCCCAATCCCAAGCGCATCCGCGTCCGGGCGGGGGACGTCGTCATCGCCGACTCCACCCATGTGCTGACTCTGAAGGAAGCAAGCTATCCTGCCGTGCAATACATCCCGCGGGAAGACGCCAACATGGCCCTGCTCTCCCGGACCGAGCGGACCACACATTGCCCCTACAAGGGCGATGCGAACTATTTCAGCATCAATGCCAACGGCAAGACGCTGGAGAATTCGATCTGGACCTATGAGACGCCCTTCCCGGCGATGAAGGAAATCGCCGGTCACCTGGCGTTCTATCCGGACAAGGTCACGATCGAGGAAGTGGCGTAAGCGCGGAAGACAAGGTCTCGTCATGGCCGGGCCTGACCCGGCCATCCACCACGCTGCCGCTTCCCCGGCAAGAGGACGTGGATGCCCAGGCGAGCCCCGGGGCATGACGACGACGCTGCTCAATACTACGCCCTGAATATCGTGAGCCCGAGTATCAGGAGCACCAGGAAGATCACGACAAAAATATAGAACAATACCCGCGCGATATCGGCGGAGGCTGCCGATATGCCAGTGAAGCCGAGCAAGCCGGCTATAATCGACACCACAAGAAAAATCAGCGCCCATTTCAGTAACGTCATCGCCCTCTTCTCCAGCTATTTCGCGGGGACAACCTCGGGCGATAGCGCGAGTTCCAAAGCAGTGAGGCGGCGAATTGATCGCCGCCCCAGTTGACCCTGCAAGCTTCCTCTACCGTTCGATGGGCCCGGAAGAACCGGACGGAATGGCATCGTCTTCCGGGATGCCGTTCGGCGGCAGACCGGTCCCGGTTGCACCTGGCGATGTGCTGCGCGTGCCTGGCTGGTGCAGGGATGGATTCGTGGTGGACGTTCCGCCGGTGCCCATTCCGGTGGTGGAGCTCGACTGCCCGCCGGGCGCCGCCGAGATGCCGGCCGATCCCGGGTTGGTAGGTGTGGCCGCCGGTGGAGGCGTGCTGCCACCGGCCTGCTGCGCTGCCCCGGTGCCGCCGCCGCCTGGAGCTTGCGCGAAGGCGGCCGATGACACCGTCATCAATGACATCGCGATGACGGCCGATAGATGCAATTTGTGTCGCATGATAACTCTCCGCGTTGCATGCGGCCGCACCAACGTGCCGTGAATCGCCTCGTTCCGTTGTTTCGGCGACCGCGCAATCACATCGACGTTTCCGGATTGCAGCGATTGGGCCTTGCCCAATCCGGTTCCGGATTGCAACATCACAACCGATCACCTCTGAGAGGGGGGCGCATATGAGCTCGATCTCCCACACCATGGCGACCGCGGAAGCTCACGCTGCACCGAAAGCAAAAGCGCGCAACGCCGCGCTCGATCGTACCCGCACGTTCCTGACGCTGGTCGTGCTGCTGCATCACTCGGTGATTCCCTATACGTATTTCGGACACACCGATCCCAAGTACTCGCTCGTTTTCGACATGATCGTGCTCGCCACCGACAGCTTCTTCATGGCGATGTTCTTCTTCCTGTCGGGACTGTTCGTCTGGCCGGGCCTGTCTCGGAAGGGGCCGGTGCAATACTTGCTCGATCGCCTGGTTCGACTTGGCCTGCCCTTCGTGATCTGCGCGTTCACGCTCATTCCGCTGGCCTACTACTCCTTTGCGCTGCGTCAAACTCCGGATCTGAGCTTCTCCGAGTTCTGGTGGAAAACAATCACCGTCGGGCCGTGGCCGAGCGGCCCGATCTGGTTTCTCTGGATCTTGCTCGCCTTCGACCTCGTTGCGAGCGCGGCGTATCTGCTGTCACCCAAAATCATCGATCCGATCAATCGCCTGTCGCTGCAGGGGCGCGAACGGCCCACCCTGTTCTTCGTGGTCATGCTCGCGGTCACCGCCGTGCTCTACATTCCGGGGCGCGTTCACTTTGGGGCAGGGAGCTGGTTCGAGTTCGGACCGTTCTCGGTCCAGCACGGCCGCGTGCTGCTCTATGCGACCTACTTCTTTTTCGGTGCAGGCATAGGCGCCATGTATTTGGATCGCGGTCTGCTGGCTGCAGACGGCCGGCTTGCGAAGAGTAGCTGGGGCTGGGCGGTCGTGGCGCTGGTTCCGTATTGCCTGATGTGGGTACTGATCTACATCAAGCGCGAAATCCTGGGCAATCCGGTGCGGCTGCCGGACTGGTATGAGGTGACCTACGGTCTCTTCTTCGCTTCCTTCAGCGTCGCCATCATGTTCGTGATCCTGGCCTATTTCCTGCGATTCAAACAATCCGGCTGGAGCATCCTCGATCCGATGCAGCCGGATGCCTACGGCATGTTCCTGGTGCACTATCCGATCGTGCTCTGGCTGCAATATTGGATGTTTGATTTCAATTGGCCGGCGATCGTGAAGGCGGCCATCGCGTTTGTGCTGACGGTGCTGCTGAGCTGGGCGGCGACGGCGGGCTTGCGGAAGATTCCAGGCGCGAAGCACGTGTTGTGACGCCGCCGCCCTCTCCGCCGTCATTGCGAGGAGCGACAGCAACGAAGCAATCCATAGCTCCACAAGTGGCGACATGGATTGCTTCGCTCCGCTCGCAATGACAGCGGATAGAACGCGGCGCCCCTACGCCGCCTTGCCGCTCATATAGGCCGGCAACCAGCGCTCGAACGCTTCGTTCAGCGTCGTGATCGCCACCGGCGTTTCGCCTACGATTGAGATCGCGTCGCCGCCGGTGGTGCCGATGCGCGCGCACGGCATGCCGCAACCCCGCATCTTCGCAAGCACACGGCCGGCGTCAGCCTCCGGTACGGTAACGATATAGCGCGCCTGATCTTCGCCGAACCAGTAGGCGTGCGGCACCAGCGCCGTCGGTGCTGCCAACAACCGCGCGCCGATGCCGCTTGCGATCGCCATCTCGGCGAGCGCGATCAACAGCCCGCCGTCGGAGATGTCATGCACCGCGGTCGCGGTACCACCGTGGATCATCCCGCGCACGACATCGCCGTTACGCTTCTCGGCGGCGAGATCGATCGGCGGCGGTGCGCCCTCCTCGCGGCCGCAGATGTCGCGCAGATAGACGGACTGGCCGAGCCAGCCATGGGTCTCGCCGATCAAGAGGATCGCCTCGCCTTCCGCCTTGAACGCGAGCGTCGCGGACTTGGCGAAATCGTCGAGCACGCCGACACCACCGATCGAGGGCGTCGGCAGAATGGCGCGGCCGTTGGTCTCGTTGTAGAGCGAGACGTTGCCGGAAACGACCGGGAAGTCCAGCGCGCGGCAAGCTTCGGAAATGCCCTGCAGGCAGCCGACGAACTGGCCCATGATCTCGGGCCGCTCAGGATTGCCGAAATTGAGATTGTCGGTGATCGCGAGCGGCTTGCCGCCCACCGCGGTGATGTTGCGCCAGGCTTCCGCCACTGCCTGCTTGCCGCCTTGATAAGGATCGGCCTCGCAATAGCGCGGCGTCACGTCGACCGTCATCGCGAGCCCCTTCGGCCCATCCTGCACGCGGACAACAGCCGCATCGCCGCCGGGGCGCTGCACGGTGTTGCCCAGGATGACGTGATCGTATTGCTCCCACACCCAGCGCTTCGAGCACAGCTCGGGCGTGCCGATCAGCTTCTCCAGCGCCTGCGGAATGCCAAGCGGCGCCTCGACGTCGCGCGCATGGATCACGGGCTGCGCGGCGGAAGCCGTGTGCGGGCGGTCGTAGACCGGCGCCTCGTCGCCGAGCTCCTTGATCGGCAGATCGGCCATGACGTCGCCGCCATGCTTGACAACGAACCGCTTGGTCGGCGTGGTGTAGCCGACAACCGCGAAATCGAGGCCCCATTTGCGGAAGATCGCCTCGGCTTCCTGCTCCTTCTCGGGCTTGAGGACCATGAGCATGCGCTCCTGGCTTTCCGAGAGCATCATCTCGTAGGCGCTCATGCCGGTCTCGCGTGTCGGCACCGCGTCGAGATCGAGATCGACGCCGAGATCGCCCTTGGCGCCCATCTCGACCGCCGAGCAGGTGAGCCCCGCCGCGCCCATGTCCTGGATCGCGATCACGCAGCCCTTTTCCATGATCTCGAGGCAGGCCTCGAGCAACAGCTTCTCCGCGAAGGGATCGCCGACCTGCACGGTCGGCCGCTTCTCCTCGGAATTGTCGTCGAACTCGGCCGAGGCCATCGAGGCGCCATGGATGCCGTCGCGCCCGGTCTTCGAGCCGAGATAGACGATCGGCATGTTCACGCCGGAGGCCGCCGCATAGAAGATCTTGTCGGCGTCGGCGAGACCGACCGCCATCGCATTGACCAGGATGTTGCCGTCATAGCGGGTGTGGAAGCGGACCTGCCCGCCGACCGTCGGCACGCCGAAGGAATTGCCGTAGCCGCCGACCCCGGCGACCACGCCCGAGACGAGATGGCGCGTCTTCGGATGCTCCGGCGCGCCAAAGCTTAGCGCATTGAGGCAGGCGATGGGGCGCGCACCCATCGTGAACACATCGCGTAAAATGCCACCGACGCCAGTGGTCGCGCCCTGATAGGGTTCGATATAGCTCGGGTGGTTGTGGCTCTCCATCTTGAAGACCACGGCCTGGCCGTCGCCGATGTCGATCACGCCGGCATTCTCGCCCGGCCCCTGGATCACCCATGGCGCCTTGGTAGGCAGTCCGCGCAGATGGATGCGCGAGGACTTGTACGAGCAATGCTCGTTCCACATCGCCGAGAAGATTCCGAGCTCGGTGAAGCTCGGCACCCGCCCGATCAATTTCAGGATGCGCTCATACTCGTCCGGCTTGAGCCCGTGGGCGGCGACAAGTTCGGGGGTGATCTGGGGCTCGTTCATGGGTCCCTTATTAGGTAGATCGGCGGTGCGGGCAAAGGCCTTTTATGGCGCTTTTCCGCCCTGTCCAGAGCTTTGCGGCGGCGGGCCGCGGGCTGACGATTTGCAGAAACGGACAGGATCGGATTTAAGGACCGGAACTCAATTTTGAAAGCCTGCCAGCGTGAACGAGCTCTCCAAGACTGCATTCCTCCGCCGCCCCGACCTGCATGTCGCGACCGACGGCGAATTCAAGGGCTGGCGCACCTGGATCCGGGACAGTTTCGAGAGCCATATCGGCCCGTTCTGGCACCGGATGGATGAGAACGGCCGCGTGCAGTGCGCGTTCCGGGTGGAGAAAAAGCATCTCAACGGCATGCGCAACGTCCATGGCGGCTGCTTCATGGCCTTTGCGGATTACTGCCTGTTCGCGATCGCCTCGGCCGAATTGGAAGGCCCGGGCGTGACGGTGGCATTCTCCTGCGAATTCCTCGACGCGGCACGCGAGGGCGAATTGGTCGAATGCGTGGGCGAAGTGACCCGCGCGGGCGGTTCGCTGATCTTCCTGCGCGGCATGCTGAAAACGGGTGAGCGCTCGCTGTTCACCTTCTCCGGGACGATCAAGCGGGTGAAGCTGAAGGCGCCGCTTGAGGCCAGCGCATAGCTCCCGCCTTTCCTTTTTGCGCTCTCAGGCTAAGACTGGCTCCAGCGCGCCAATGCGCCGGGAGCAAGAGGTGCCGAAGAGCACATTAAGGACGGGTAGCGTGACGGCTGCCGTGGAGACGTCTGCACGATCAGCGCTGAAGCGGCCGCACCATCGCTGGCAGGATTATGCGCTGCTGCTCGCGCTCGCCTGCTGCTGGAGTTCGACTTATCCCTTGACCAAGATCGGTCTCGGCTCGATCCCGCCGATCACCTTCATCTCCGCCCGCTCCCTGATCGCGGCGCTGTTCCTCCTGGTGATCCTGCGCATCCGCGGCCGTCGCATTCCGACCGACGCCAAGGCGTGGAAGCTGTTTGCCTTCCAGCAGACCATCAACTCGACGGTCCCGTTCCTGGTGATCACCTGGGCGCAGCAATATGTGGCGGCGGCCCCCACCGTGGTGCTCGCCTCGACCACGCCGATTTTTGCCTTCCTGATCACCTGGGCCATCACGCGGCATGAGCCGGCGACACTGTTGAAGCTCGCTGGGGCGATCCTTGGCCTCGCCGGCACCGCCGTCATCATCGGCCTCGATGCGCTCGGTGGCCTCGGCAGCGAGATCTTTGCCGAGATGGCAATCCTGCTCGCCACCATCTCGTTTGCCTGCGCCACGATCTTCGGCCTGCGCCTGTCCGATTACGACCCAATGGTGGTTGCCGCCGGCTCGCTGTTGTTCGGCGGCCTCGTGCTGCTGCCAGCCGCCATCGTCGTTGAACATCCCTGGACGCTGCATCCGACGCCGCAGGCGCTCGCCGCCGTCACGACCATGGGCATCTTCTCCAGCGCGATCGGCCTGATGCTGTTCTACATGTGCCTCTCCCGCCTCGGCACGCTGATTACCAACGCGCAAGGCTACCTGCGCATCCCGATCGGCGTTGGCCTGTCGGTAGTGCTGCTCGGCGAAGCCGTACCCTCGAACCTCACCCTCGGGCTTGTGCTCGTCATGGCGGGCGTAGCCGCGATGACCGTTCCGGGCGACCGTTACAGGCTCGCCCTAAACTGGCTGCGGATGCGGCTGAGGGGCTGAGGGCCTCGAAAGCCTTTACTGCAGGCTCACCAGGGTCAGATCGACGAACCACGATTGCGGCGAGACGAATCCCTTGACCTTCGGGCTCATCGCGCGCGGGTTGAGATCGTGCACGATGTAGAGCCAGGGCGGGTTGTCGACCAGGCGTTCATGCGCCTTGCGATAGGCGGCCGCGATCACCTTGGGGTCGGTGGCCTCCGAGATCGTCTTGAGCGCATCGTCGAACTCAGGGTCCTTCCACTGCTCGAAATTGAACCCGTTCGGCGAAAAATTCTCGGACGAGAAATAGCGCGCCATGATGCCGGCATCGGAGGATGGCGACGAGATATTGAGCCCCATGGCGCCCTGCAAAGTGGGACTATCCGGCGTCGCCCGCGCGGCGGTCAACAGAACCTGCCATTCGATCACGTCGAAGGCCACGTTCACACCGCACGCCTCTTTCAGGTTTTGCTGCAGGAATTCGTTCATCGGCAAAGGCAGCATCTGGCCCGAGCCGGAATTCGAGATCAGCACCTTGAAGGACAATGGCTTCGCCGCCGTGTATCCGGCCTCGGCGAGCAGCGCCTTGCCCTTGGCGGGGTCGAACTTGTAGCGGTTCGCTGGCGAGCCGAAATCGGGGTCGCTGGCCTTGAGCCAGCCCACCGAAGGCTCCGCGGTCCCGTTCAGCAGTGCAACGAGCCCATCGCGATCGATGCAATAGTTCAGGGCCTGGCGGACTTTCACGTCCTTGAAGGGGCTGTTGGTCGCGCCGATATTGTAGAACCACGGCCAGACATGGGGATAGGAGCCGGTGGTGATGGTGAAGCCCGCCGATTTCAGCGAAGCGACGCCGTCGGCCGGCGGCACCTCGATCCAGTCGACCTGACCGGAGCGAAGCGCGGCCAAGCGCGAGTTCGCTTCAGGGATCGGCATGAGCACGACGTTGTCGACCTTCGCCCTTTTGCTCGCGTCCCAATACCCATCCCAGCGCATCAGATCCGCCTCCTGACGCGGCACGACCTTGGTGATGCGGAACGGTCCAGTACCGGCCGCGGGCAAAGTCGCGACGTTGGCCCAATCCCGCCCCGCCTTTTCGAACGAAGCCGGCGATGTGAACAGAAGATACACCGCCATGTAGGGGAAATAGGACGCCGGCTTGGTCGTGGTGATGGCGACCGTGAAGTCATCGATCTTCTTGTAGCTGCCCATCACGGGAACGCGCGCTCGCGACATCGCCGAACTCGCGGGCTCGAATTGCGGGCTGGACGTGTTGAAATAGCGCTCGAGATTCCAGATCACGGCATCCGCATTGAAATCCGTGCCGTCGTGGAATTTGACGCCATGGCGCAGATGGAAGATCCAGGTCTTGTTGTTCTCGGGATCCTGTTCCCATTTCTCTGCTAGCCCCGGACGCAAACCGGCCAATCTGTCGGTCCTGGTCAAATCCCACAGCACCAATCCCTCGAAGATCGGGTAGCCGAGAAAGCGCATTCCTTCGAAGCCGTTGTTCGGCAGCCCCGTAGCCGTGGGGATATCGGATGCTGTCATACCAATGCGCAGCGTGGTTTCGGCCATTACCGCATGCGACGAAAGCAGCGCGGCGGCGAGCGTGAACGTGCAGCAAGCCTTGCGAATGAGCATAAAACTCCTCCCGTCCGACGATCGGAAAGATCCGTGCCTGGATCGGGGAGTTACGGGCAAGTTTCAGGCCAGCAGTGCTGAGCCGATTATTTCTGGTCGTCGGCGAGCAACTTTTTGTATTTCTCGACATCGCGCGCGACGAGCTGTTGCAGCACGTCCGGCGCATGCTCGTTGGCGTCGGGCGCAACCGTCGACAGATCGGTGAAGCGTTTTTTCACCGCCTCGCTCTCCACGGCGGTCCGCGCCGCGGCGTTCAATTTGGCGATGATCTCGGGCGGCGTACCCTTTGGCGCGAATAACCCGTTCCAGCCCTGCGCCTCGAATTCGGGCAGGCCTGCTTCTGCCGAGGTCGGCAGATCAGGCAGCGTCGCAAGCCGCACGGTCGAGCCGACCACGAGTCCCTTCACCAGCTTCTCGTTGATCGCCTGCGACACCGAGGCCGCCGCATCGCAAACGCCGTCGATCTGGCCGCCGATCGCATCCGTCAGCGCTGGCGCAGCCCCGCGATAGCCGACCAGCGTCACGTCGATTCCGGCGGCGTTCACAAAACTCTTGCAGATCAGGTAATTCGAGGAGCCGACGCCGGCATGGCCAAGATTGATCTTGCCGGGATTCTTCTTCGCGTAAGCGATGAACTGCTGCAGATCCTTGGCGGGAAAATCCTTGCGCAAAGCAATGATGCCAAAGGTCTTTGCGACCACCGCGAACGGCACAAAGGAGTCCGGCGTAAACGGCAGTTTCGGATAGATCGTGTAGGTGGCGGCGCTGGTGCCGGCGTTGCCGATCGCAATCGTGTAGCCATCCGGCTCCGCACGCGCGGCCCGGGACAGCGCGGTCGAGCCGCCGGCGCCCGCGACATTCTCGATCACGATCGGCTGCCCTAGCGCCACGCTCATCTGCTCGGCAACCACGCGCGCAATCACGTCGGAGGTGCCGCCGGCCGCGAACGGCACGATCATGGTGATGGGGTGTTTCGGGAAATCCTGGGCGTGCGCCGTAGTCGCAAGCCAAAGCGACGCAATCGCCGCGAGCCACCTCGCGACGACCGACTTCACGCGGCCTTTTCCAGATGCTGGACCAGGCCCGCAAACAGGCCGCGGCCGTCGGTGCAGCCCATGATGTCCTCGACGTGATTTTCCGGATGGGGCATCATGCCGAGCACATTGCCGCCGTCGTTGACGATGCCGGCGATCGATTGCGCGGCGCCATTGATATTGTGGCGCTCGTCGACCACGCCGTCCGGCGAGCAGTAGCGATAGAGCACCCGTCCCTCGCCTTCCAATCGCTTGATCGTCTCTTCATCCGCCTCGTAATTGCCCTCGCCATGGGCGACCGGGACGCGGATCACCTGGCCGGCATTGTAGCCGCGGGTGAACGGCGTGTCGGAGCGTTCGACGCGCAGATGCACGTCGTGGCAGATGAACTTCAATCCCGCATTGCGCATCAACACGCCCGGCAGCAGGCCGGATTCGCAGAGGATCTGAAAGCCGTTGCAGACGCCGAGCACGAGACCGCCTTTGCCGGCGTAGTCGCGCACCGCGTTCATGATCGGCGCCCGCGCTGCAATCGCGCCGCAGCGCAAGTAATCGCCGTAGGAGAAGCCGCCGGGCACCACAACGAGGTCGGTGCCTTCAGGCAGCGAGGTCTCGGCATGCCAGACCATCGCCGGCTCCTTGCCCGAGATGAGCTTGAGCGCCCGCGCCATGTCGCGCTCGCGATTGATGCCGGGAAAGACGAGGACGGCGGATTTCATCAGAGCAGTTCGACCCGATAATTCTCGATCACGGTATTGGCGAGCAGCCTATCGGCCGCCTCCTTCAGCGCGGCTTCCGCCTTGGCGCGATCTGAGCCGGAGAGTTCGATGTCGAACACCTTGCCCTGGCGGACGCTGGCGACACCATCGACGCCGAGCGATTTCAGGGCGCCCTCGATCGCCTTGCCTTGGGGATCGAGGATGCCGGATTTCAACGTAACGGTGACGCGTGCCTTCACTTAAACCTAGCCCCTCTCAGCTCTTCACCAGCACCGGACCGGAGCCCGCCGGCCGCTCGTTCTCCATGAGGATGCCGAGCCGCTTTGCCACCTCGGTATAGGCTTCCAGCAGCCCGCCGAGATCCCTGCGGAAACGGTCCTTGTCGAGCTTCTCGTTCGACTTGATGTCCCACAGCCGGCACGAATCGGGCGAGATCTCGTCGGCGACGATGATCCGCATCATTTCGTTCTCAAACAGCCGCCCGCATTCCATCTTGAAGTCGACCAGTCGGATGCCGATCCCCAGGAAAAGCCCAGTCAGGAAGTCGTTGACGCGGATAGCGAGCGCCATGATGTCGTCGATCTCCTGCGGCGTCGCCCAGCCGAAGGCGGTGATATGCTCTTCCGACACCATGGGGTCGTTGAGCTGGTCGTTCTTGTAGTAGAATTCGATGATCGAGCGCGGCAACTGCGTACCTTCCTCGATACCGAGGCGCTGCGACAGCGAGCCGGCGGCGACGTTCCGCACCACCACTTCCAGCGGCACGATCTCGACCTCGCGAATCAATTGCTCGCGCATGTTGAGGCGACGGATAAAGTGCGTCGGCACCCCGATGTCATTGAGGTGCTGAAACAGGTACTCCGAAATCCGGTTGTTGAGGACGCCCTTGCCCTCGATCACCTGGTGTTTCTTGGCATTGAACGCGGTCGCGTCGTCCTTGAAGTGCTGGATGAGGGTTCCGGGCTCGGGACCTTCGTAAAGGACCTTGGCCTTGCCTTCATAAATGCGGCGTCGACGGCTCATTGGGATGTACCGTGTTTTGTTGAAATCCATGAATCTGGTGTGCTCCGGTTGACTAGGGATCGCGACCCACGACGGAGCTGCCGCGGAAGCCTGGAACCCCAAACAGAACAAGAACCAAGCCGTATGGCAACCTATCCGATTGGCCCATCCAGCACAATCGACCCGGACCCTTTATGGCCGACTTATCCGCCTTGGATTAGGGCGCCAAAATCTGCCATTCTGCCTGCGGCTTAACGGCTCGTTGTCTTGCCGATTCGTCCCTTCTATCTAGGCATCCGCCGGGGCTGCCGCAACGCAAGCTCCATCCGTCCGTCAGCAGCAATTGGAACCACCGATGACCACATTCGATAAGCGCGAGGAAGGTTTTGAGAAGAAATTCGCCCTCGACGAGGAGCAGAAATTCAAAGCCGAGGCGCGCCGCAACAAGTTGTTAGGCATGTGGGCGGCGGAAAAGCTTGGCCTCGCGGGCGATGCCGCCAACACCTACGCCAAGGAAGTGGTTGCCGCCGATTTCGAGGAAGCCGGCGACCAGGACGTGCTGCAGAAGGTCTTCAAGGACCTCACCGCGAAGGGCGAGGCCATCACGGAAGCTCAAATCCGCGCCAAGATGGACGAACTGCTGGTGCAGGCCGTGGCGCAGGTGAAGGCGGGGGCATAGGCCCGCTGCTCGGGGCTATTTCAACGTGATTTGAAAGCTCATCGAGCCGTTGATGGTCAAGCCCTCCTGCTGCTGACCAAATTGCCGGTTGATGTTGATGTTGCTGGTCACCGATTCCATCCGGCAGTCCTTGGCCAGCACTTCCCGCAGCAGATCACATTCGCGCGCCGCCATCTCATAGACGATGCGGCGCGCGCGTTCACGGAGCTTCTACGCCTCATCCCCCTCTCCGGTCGGACCGGCGATAAAGAAATTGATCGAGCTCTGAACCCGCACCGCCCCCTCCTGGCGCGGAGAGCTGCCGGATTGCTCGACGACGATCCGCTGCGCCGGCGTCTGGGCGAAAGCAGGAGCGATCAGGAACAGCAGGCCTATAGCTGCCGGGAGAAGAAGGCGCATCGGCGACATTATGGCGGACCCTTGCGGTTGAAGTGACGCGCCGGTCTATAGCGACCTTGGATTGCAATAAGACGAACCCTTGCCGCGAAAAATCGATGCACCACTTCATCCCGCGTTAACCGCCGTATTGTCTATCCCTCTTTGAACCCGTACTCCGGTACGTTGCCGCTGGCGCCGTAATATTTGTACGGCAGGAATTTTCCGGACATCGTGAACTTGACGCGGTCGCCCTTGGGACTCGGCAGGCGCTCCATCACCATGTCGAAGTCGATCGCCGACATGATGCCGTCGCCGAACTCCTCCTCGATCAGCGCCTTCCAGGCCGGGCCATTGACCATCACGAGCTCGTAGAAGCGGTAGATCAAGGGATCGGTCGGCGGCATCGGCACGCCCTCCCCGCGCATCGGCGTCTCGTTCAGCATCGCGATTTCCGACTTGGACAGGCCGAACAGCTCGCCGGCGTTCGCGGCCTGCGGCTTGGTCAATTTCATCTGGCCGAGGATCGCGCCTGTTATCAGCACCTCGGAATAGCCGCCGATCTCTTCGCAGATATATTTCCAGCTCCAGCCCTTCTCGCGCTTGATGTCGAGCAGCTTTTCGGTGAGGTCGGAACGTTTCATGTCAGGGTCTCCTTCTGCTCGTCATGCCCCGGCTTGTCCCGGGCATCCAAATTGTTGATCGGATTCAGGAAGACGTGGATGGCCGGGACAGGCCCGGCCATGACGTCTCGGTTGGCGGCTCGGCGTCCGATGCGATCGCCAATTCAGGCAAACGCGGCCGCACCGTCGGCACGTTGCGCGGGTCGTGGTCGGTGGCATCAGCCGCAAAGCTCTTGCTGCGGCTGACCAGGAAATCGATGATGTGGTTGCGGAGCGCGTAGTAATAGGGATGGCGGTGCAGATCTATGCGGCCGCGATCCTTGGGCAACGGATTTTCGACGATCTCGGCCAGCACGGCGCCCGGGCCGTTGGTCATCAGGAAGATCTTGTCGGCGAGATAGATCGCCTCGTCGACGTCGTGGGTGATCATGAACGCGGTCTGCCCGGTCTCGAGACAAATGCGCCGCACCTCGTCCTGCAGCGTGCCGCGCGTCAGCGCGTCCAGCGCCGAGAACGGCTCGTCCATCAGCATGATCTTCGGCGTGATCGACAGCGCCCGCGCGATGCCGACGCGCTGCTTCATGCCGCCCGACAGTTCGGACGGACGCTTGTGCTCCGAACCGGTGAGACCGACGAGATCGATGAACTTCTGCGCATGCGCCTTGACCTTCGCGCGGTCCCATTTGCGCCATTTCGAGCTGACGGCGTAGGCGACATTGCCGAGCACGGTGCGCCAGGGAAGCAGCGCGTGGCTCTGGAAGATCACGGCGCGGTCGAGGCTTGTGCCCTCGATCGCCTGCCCGTCGACGATCACGGCGCCCTCGCTCGGCTCGTCGAGGCCTGCCAGGATGTTGAGCACCGTGGTCTTGCCGCAGCCGGAATGGCCGATCACGCAGCCGAATTCGCCGCGCGCCATCGAGAGCCACAAGTCCTCGAACACGGTGGTGGCGCCGCCTCCCGCGCCCGGATAACGCCGCGCGATGCCTTCGATCGAGATGAATTTGTCGGTCATCGCCCTACTCCGGAAACGTGACCATGCGCGTGAAGCGCGCGAGGATCTGGTCGAGCAGCATGCCGACGATCCCGATCATGAGGATAGCGATGATGACATTGGTGATCGAGAGGTTGTTCCACTCGTTCCAGACGAAATAACCGATGCCGGTGCCGCCGACGAGCATTTCGGCAGCGACGATCACGAGCCAGGCGATGCCGATCGAGATCCGCATGCCCGTCAGGATCGTCGGCGCCGCGGCCGGCAGGATCACGGTGAAGGCGCGCCTGACGGTGCCGACTTCGAGCGTGCGCGCGACGTTGATCCATTCCTTGCGCACGCCGGCGACGCCGAACGCGGTGTTGAGCAGCATGGGCCACACCGAGCAGATGAAGATCACGAAGATCGCTGAAATCGACGAATCCTTGATGGTGTAGAGCGCGAGCGGCATCCAGGCGAGCGGCGAGATCGGCTTCAAGACCTGGATGAACGGGTCGAGCGCCCGGCTGATCAACGGCGACATGCCGATCAGGAAGCCGAGCGGGATCGCGACCAGGACCGCAATCAGATAGCCGAGCCCGACGCGGCCGATCGAATAAGCGAGCTGGATGCCAAGCCCCTTGTCGTTCGGCCCGTTGTCGTAGAACGGGCGCCTCAAGTGCTCCCACAATTTGGCGCCGACATCGAGCGGACCCGGCATCGCCGATTTGCCTTGCGTGGCGGTGAGCCCCATCAGCTTCGCGTATTCCGGGCTCATGTTGGTGGCCGGACCGGTGCTGCGGGTCGCAAGATGCCAGACGCCGATGAAGGCGGCGAACAGCACGATCGAGACGATCGCCGCGCGCAGGCGAAGGGAGTTCATCATCTCCCTCTCCCCGTAAGCGGGAGCCGCCCTCACGACGCCTTCCTGATCTTGAAGCTTGCGAGATAGTCGTCCGGCTTAGCGGGATCGAACGTCTTGCCCATCACCGCGAACGACTTGTACGTGGTCGTCGGCGGCGTCAGCCCCATCTCGGCCATCAGCTTGCCGGTGTCGGTGGCGAGATAGACCTGTTCGGCCACCGCCTTGTAATCGACATCACCCTTGATCTGCCCCCAGCGCTTCATCTGCGTCATGATCCAGACGGCGAACGACTGCCAGGGGAAGGGATCGAAGTCGACGCGGCCCGGCTGCGTGACGACATTGCCGAGACCATCGGCAAAGGTGCCCGTCAGGATCTGCTCGAGCACGATCTGCGGCTGATTCAGGTAGTTCGCCGGCGCGATCGCTTCCGCGATCTGCTTGCGGTTCTCGGCCTTGTGCGCGAACGCGGTGGCCTCGATGATCGATTTCAGCAGCGCGCCATAGGTGTTCGGCATCGAGGTGACGAACTCCTTCGATGCCGCGAAGGCGCAGCAGGGATGGCCCTCCCAGATGTCCTTGGTCAGGATGTGGATGAAGCCGGCGCCGTCATAGACCGCGCGCTGATTCATCGGATCGGGCCCGAGGAAGCCGTCGATATTGTCGGCGCGGAGATTGGCGACCATCTCCGGCGGCGGCACCGCGCGGATCTGCACATCGACGTCGGGGTCGAGGCCGTGCTCGGCGAGATAGTAACGCAGCAAGTAATTGTGCATCGAATAGTCGAAGGGTACGGCGAACTTGAAGCCCTTCCAATCCTTGGGATCGCGCTTGTCCTTGTGCTTGATCGCAAGCGTGATCGCCTGCCCATTGATGTTCTCGACCGCCGGCATCGTGTAGGGCAGCGGGTTGGAGCCGACGCCCATGGTGATCGCGAGCGGCATCGGCGACAGCATGTGCGCGGCGTCGTATTCCTTGTTGATGGTCTTGTCGCGGATGACAGCCCAACCGGCGGTCTTGATGACTTCGACGTTCAATCCGTGCTTGGCGTAGAAGCCCATCGGCACGGCCATGATGATCGGTGTCGCGCAGGTGATCGGGATGAAGCCGACCTTGAGGTCCTTCTTCTCGGGCGCAGCGCCTTGCGCGAACACCTCGGTCGCCGCCTTGATCGGGAAGAACTGCGACAGCGCCGCAAGCGCCGTGGAGGCGCCGACCGACTTCAGGAAGACGCGCCGGGTCGCGTCCTGCGGAAACACCGCGCGCATCACGGCTGAGGCGACGACGCCCTCGTAACGCTTGTCCTCGCTCTCCGCAGGCTCACAGCGCAGCGCCAGTTCGGCATGGCGGTGCTCGGCTTCGCTGAGATGGCGGCCGCAACTGCAGCCGGTGCGGAGATTGCGGTCGGGATCGAATGGATTGTCGAAGATGGACATCGGACCTCCTGCGCGGCGTTTGCCAAAGGATTTACGCAAGCTCCGTGCCAGCCTCTTTTTTGAGCCGATGACATTGATGTCGCAGGCTTTTATCGGCGCCTTGGCGACTACAAAAACTCGTGATACACGAAAAATCGGAATCAAATTACGATTTTTCGGGGCGACGTGCACGATGGACCTGGCTCTCAGCGCGACCGCGAGCGCATACGATGCGAACCTGCGTGCCGCTGCCTTCGAGTGCGCGATCGAGCCGACGCTGCTGCTCGATCCCGATGCCGACGTGATCCTCGACGCCAGCCCCGCCGCCTGTTCCCTGCTCGGCTATGACCGCGCGCTGCTGCGCCAGACCAAGGTGAGCACGCTGCATGCAGGCCAATTGCCGGCTTTGATCGTCTTCACCCAGGCGGTGCTCGACAAGGGCGCGTACTGGACCGATGCGCTGACACCACGACATGCGACCGGACAGAATCTTCGGATCGAATATGCCGGCTGCGTGGTGCCGCATGACGGGCGTACGCTGATGCTGCTGACGATGAGCGACCTCGACGCGCGCCGCCGGCGCTATGTCGATGCCGCCGCCGAGGACCACATGCGCAGCGGCATCGCCACCTGGCAGCGGGTCGAGCGCGTCTTCCAGGACATCGAGCGCGAGAACCAGTTGATCCTGCGCGCCGCCGGCGAAGGCATCTACGGCGTCAACGCGGAAGGAAAGACCACTTTCGTCAACCCAGCCGCCGAACGGATGCTGGGCTGGACCGCCGAGGAATTGGTGGGCAAGGAGATCCACCCTGTCGTCCATCACACTCATCATGACGGGCGGCACTACCCAGATCATGATTGCCCGATCTATGCGGCGTTCCGCGACGGCGCCGTGCACCAGGTCGACGGCGAAGTGTTCTGGCGCAAGGACGGCTCGCCGGTCTGGGTCGAATATACCTCGACGCCGATCCGCGACCGCGGCGTCGTGGTCGGCGCCGTCGTGGTGTTCCGCGACGTCAGCCACCGGCGCGAGGCGGACGAGAAGCTGCACGCCGCACTTGCCGAGGTCGATCGCCTGCGCGAGCGGCTGGAGCTGGAAAACGCCTACCTGCAGGAAGAAATCCGCATCGAGACCAATCCGCGCGGCATCATCGGCCAGAGCGAGGCGATCCAGAAGACGCTGCGCCAGGTCAAGCTGGTGGCGCCAACGTCGGCGGCGGTGATGATCACAGGCGAGTCCGGCACCGGCAAGGAGCTGATCGCGCGCGCCATCCATGAAGCGAGCAGCCGCTCCGATCGGCCGCTGATCCGCGTCAACTGCGCCGCGATCCCGCGCGAATTGTTCGAGAGCGAATTCTTCGGCCATGTCCGCGGCGCCTTCACGGGCGCGACGCGCGACCGCATCGGCCGGTTCGAGCTGGCCGACGGCGGCACGCTGTTTCTCGACGAGGTCGGCGAAATCCCGCTGGAGCTGCAGGGCAAGCTGCTGCGCGTGCTGCAGGAAGGCAATTTCGAGCGGGTCGGCGAGGAGCGCACCCGCACCGTGGATGTGCGGCTGATCGCCGCCACCAACCGCGACCTCAAGCAGGAGGTGCAGCGCGGCCGGTTTCGCGAGGATCTCTATTTCCGTCTCAACGTGTTTCCGATCGAATCGGTGCCCTTGCGCGAGCGGCGCGAAGACATCCCGCTCTTGGCGCAGCATTTCCTGAGCAGCGAAAGCAAGGCGCCGAGATCCGATCTGCGCCTGTCGGAGGGCGACGCCAGGCGCCTTGCCCGCTACGACTGGCCGGGCAATGTCCGCGAATTGCAGAACGTGATCGAACGCGCGGCGATCCTCGCCCAGAACGGCCGGCTGCGCATCGACCTGCCCGATGTGCCCGGCAACCAGGCCTCGCCGGGCTCGACCCGCGCCAAGGCCGACGCGCGTCCCGCGGTCATGACGGCAGCGGAGCTGCGCGATCACGAGCGCGCCAACATCGTCGCGGCGCTCGAAGCCTGCGCCGGCAAGGTGTTCGGCCCCGGCGGTGCGGCCGAAATGCTCGACATGAAGCCGACCACGCTGGCCTCGCGGATCAAGGCGCTCGGAATTGCCGGGCGGCAGCGACCGGTTTACCCCCCGTCAAGCACGGCAAGAGATCGGGGCGCGCCTTAAAAGCCTGTTAGGCGGGCACGGTGTTGTTGTACCCCGGGAAGACAGGGGTGCTCTGCAATGAAGTCCGACAAGGGACCTTACAGCCGGCCGCGCTGGGGCGTGACGCGCTGGCTGGCCGACGCCGGTCCCGGCGCGCCTGAGGATATCCGCGCGGCGCTGATCGCCGACCTCCACGGCTCGCTACCGGTGTTTGCGGCCGGCGCGGTCAACACGATGGCGGTGGCAGGCGTGATCGCGATCCGGCAACCGACCGCATTGTTCATCGCCTGGCTCATCCTCGAAGTCGCGATTTGCCTCGCCCGCCTTTCGGTATTGGTCGTCGCCCATCGCCGAGCGCGTGGCCGGCGCCGGACCCCGACCGACCTGCATGTGCTGCTCGCGGTCGCCTGGAGCGCCAGCGTCGGGTTCGGCGTGGCCGTCAGCCTCGCCAGCGGCGACCGGGTCGTCGCACTGCTCGCCTGCCTGTCGGCGGCGGCGATGGTCGGCGGCATCTGCTTCCGCAATTTCAGCGCACCGCGATTGGCCGGGACGATGATCCTGCTCGCCCTCGGCCCGATCGTCCCCGGCGCCGCGCTTGCCGGCGAGCCGCTGCTTTACCTCGTGTTCCTGCAGGTGCCGCTCTATCTCGCGGCGATGACGGACGCGGCCTTCCGGCTCAACAGGATGCTGATCGCGACGATGCGCGCCGAGCGAGAGAACGGCCACATGGCCCACCACGATGCGCTCACGGAGCTGTGGAATCGCGCCGGTATCGTCGATGCTCTCAACAGGAAGCTGGAGGCCTCCAGTCGCGACGACGGCTCCTTTGCCGTGCTGTTCTTCGATCTCGACAATTTCAAGCCGATCAACGACACCTTCGGGCATGCGGCCGGCGACAAGGTGCTCCAGCTGGTCGCCGACCGGCTCCGCCGCGCCCTGCCCAATAGCGCCGTCATCGCGCGCATGGGCGGCGACGAATTCGTCGTGCTGGCCGACAGCATCACCGCAGAGCAGGCGCTCGCCATCGGACATCGGATCATCGACGAGGTCGCGATGTCCTATCGGCTAGGCGAGGAGATTTGCGTCCAGGTCGGCGTCAGCGTCGGCGTTGCGATGTCGCCGGAGCACGGCACCGAGGCCGAGGAGTTGCTCTCGGCCGCCGATACCGCGCTCTATGAAGCGAAATCCACCGGCAAGTCCCGCTGCTGCCTCGCTTCCTTCGAGATCAACCTCGCGGCCCTGCAGCGGCTCCAACACAGCAGCGCGGCCAAGGCCGCCGGGATGGCGGCCTAGAATTTGAAGGGTCTCGTAGCCCGGGTGGAGCGCAGCGCAACCCGGGACTTCTGCGTCGACTCTTGCGAGCGGCCCCGGGTTACGCTGGCGCTCCACCCGGGCTACGGAGCGTCTCGCCGGGCTGGCAGGTTCGATGCGAGCCGGTCCAGTTCGCCGGCCAGATCGCGCTCGACTTCGGCTGCGCGCAGGTTGAGCACGCGATAGTCCCGCTCCTCCAGCCATTCCCGTCGTTTGGCCCGGTCGGCCACGATGGTCTCGCTCTCGTCAGGGTTTTCCAGCTCGATCGCGATCCGGTGGATGAAGGAGACGAAATCGGGGATATGACGCCCCACCGGGGTCTGGCGCTTGAACAGGCCGGCAAAGCGGCGATCCTTGGTCAGCGCCTGCCACAGGATGCGCTCCGCATCGGTCGGGTTGCGCCGGAGGAGCCGCGCCAGTCCGCGCACCGTGCTGCTGGCATCGGCGGAGGCGCCGCCGCCCTGCCCCTGCTCGGCGAGGAGCGCCCGCAGCCGGGTCGCCTGCTCGCCGTCGAGCACGCCGCCCTTGGCCGGCCCCTTGCGTCCCTCGGCGATCGCCATGATCACACCGTGCAGGGTATGCATGTCCTGCTTGGTCGGCTCCATCCGGGTGAAGATGTTGCGCAGGTTGACCAGCATAGTGTCGCGCTTCTCGCGCGGCCGCAGGAACTCGACCTTGTCGAGCTCGGCGACCAGATTGTCGAAGAACGCCTGAACCTGGTGCTGGGAGGCGCGCTCGGATCGCTCAGGCATCGCGAACGGCAGCACGCCCGCGGTCGCGAGCTTGAACCACTCATAGCCCATCAGCAGCACCGCCTGAGCGAGGTTCAGCGAGGCAAAGCCGGGATTGACCGGGAAGGTGACGATGCGGTCGGCGAGCGCGACCTCCTCGTTGGTCAGTCCGGCGCGCTCGCGGCCGAACAGGATGCCGGCCCCGCCGCCGGCGGCGACGTACGCCACGATCTCGCGCGCGGCCGCTTCCGGCCCGACCACCGGCTTGGCCTGGTCATGGGCGCGGGCGGTGGTGGCGAACAACAGGTCGAGATCGGCGACGGCCTCGGTGACGGTGTCGAACAGCTCGACATGGTCGAGAATGTGGTCCGCGCCCGCTGCGGCGCGCTGCGCGGCGATGTTCGGCCAGCCGTCGCGCGGATTGACCAGCCGGAGCTGCGACAGCGCGAAATTGCCCATCGCGCGCGCAGCCATCCCGATGTTCTCGCCAAGCTGCGGTTCGACCAGGATCACGACGGGACCCCTGAGGTCGTGGCCGGTCTTGGTCTTGTCGGTGCCGGACATCTTAAAACTTCGCTTCCTGATTCAATCTCTGAACAATCTGATTCAGGTCCTGAAGGAGTTGAATCAGAGTGCCAGGTTTCCTGCTACGCCCGGATTGCCCCGTGGGCGCAAATTTCTCAAGCGGAATAATGGCTTTACGGCTGTTCTTGAATCTTCATCCGAAACCTGAGATGCGAAGCGTCGCAACCCCACTTCCACTCTTCCGCTGCCGCCTGAAGCATGAGACATAGCGGCGGCATTCTCGGCTAAAAGATGAGCCGAAACTGCATAACCCCTTGGCTTCCGCCGGCGCGTTCCCGGTGCTATAGCCCCGAGGATAATCCGCTAGTCGCGCCCCAAAGCGTGCTGTTCCCCCAAGAGGCCCTATTCCCATGGCAAAAATCAAGGTGACCAACCCCGTCGTCGAACTCGATGGCGACGAGATGACCCGGATCATCTGGCAGTACATCAAGGACAAGCTGATCCACCCGTTCCTTGATATCAACCTGATGTATTTCGACTTGGGGATGGAGCACCGCGACAAGACCAACGACAAGGTCACGATCGATGCGGCGGAAGCGATCAAGAAGGTCGGCGTCGGCGTCAAATGCGCGACCATCACCCCGGATGAAGCCCGGGTGAAGGAGTTCGGCCTCAAGGAGATGTGGAAGTCGCCGAACGGCACCATCCGCAACATCCTGGGCGGCGTGATCTTCCGCGAGCCGATCATCTGCAAGAACGTGCCGCGCCTGGTTCCCGGCTGGACCAAGCCGATCATCATCGGCCGCCACGCCTATGGCGACCAGTACCGCGCCACCGACATCAAATTCCCGGGCAAGGGCACGCTGTCGATGAAGTTCGTCGGCGAGGACGGCACCGTGATCGAGAAAGAGGTGTTCAAGGCGCCCGGCTCCGGTGTCGCGATGCAGATGTACAACCTCGACGACTCCATCATCGACTTCGCCCGCGCCTCCTTCAACTACGGCCTGATGCGGAACTACCCGGTCTATCTCTCGACCAAGAACACCATCCTCAAGGTCTATGACGGCCGCTTCAAGGACATCTTCCAGGATGTCTTCGACCGCGAATTCAAGAAGGAGTTCGACGCCAAGGGCCTGACCTACGAGCACCGCCTGATCGACGACATGGTGGCCTCGGCGCTGAAATGGTCCGGCGGCTATGTCTGGGCCTGCAAGAACTATGACGGCGACGTCCAGTCCGACACCGTGGCGCAAGGCTATGGCTCGCTCGGCCTGATGACCTCGGTGCTGCTCACCCCCGACGGCAAGACTGTGGAAGCCGAGGCCGCCCACGGCACCGTGACCCGGCACTACCGCGAGCACCAGAAGGGCAAGGAGACCTCGACCAACTCGATCGCCTCGATCTTCGCCTGGACGCGCGGCCTCGCCCACCGCGCCAAGCTCGACAACAACCCCGAGCTTGCGAAGTTCGCCGACACCTTGGAGAAGGTCTGCGTCCAGACGGTCGAGGACGGCTACATGACCAAGGACCTCGCGCTCCTCGTCGGCGCCGACCAGCGCTGGCTGTCCACGACCGGCTTCCTCGACAAGGTCGCCGAGAACCTCACCAAGGCGATGGCGGCCTAAGCCGCCTTCCACTCGCGAAGCTCTATCACCCGTCATTGCGAGCGTAGCGAAGCAATCCATCTACCCCCTGCGGCACCATGGATTGCTTCGTCGCTTCGCTCCTCGCAATGACGGAATTTGGCAAGCGCCGCTCCAATAAGGGGATCTTATGCCGTCGCTTAGGACAGCCACGATCGCCCTTCTGGTAATGGGTTCCGCGACGGAAGCTTGCGTCGCAGACCCCCTTCCCGAGGCTATCGCTGCACCGGGAGAAGCGATCGTGCTCAGCGTTCACGCCGAAGGCGCGCAGGTCTACGAATGCAAGGCTGGCCTCGAAGGCAAGCTGGCCTGGGCCTTTCGTGAACCGATCGCAACGCTGATGGCCGACGGCAAGACCGTCGGCCGCCACTATGCCGGACCGAACTGGGAACATGTCGACGGCAGCGTCGTGCTCGGCCGGACTTCCAGCAATGCGCCCGGCGCGACACCGAACGACATTCCCTGGCTCAAGCTTGATGTGATCTCACGGCGCGGCAGCGGCACGCTGTCCGGTGTCACGACGGTGCAGCGGATCAACACCGCGGGTGGCATTCTCGAAGGCCCCTGCGACAAGGCCGGCGCGACCCACAGCGCGCCCTATTCCGCGGACTACGTGTTTCTCCGCAAGGGCTGAGCGGCCCGTCGGCAAGGGCGGTGCCGTGGAATGGGTAACCCATCAGCTTCGGAGCAAGCCGCGCGATGATGGGTTTCGCTTTCGCTCTACCCATCCTACGATCCCCTCGAATCTCACATCGATGTCGTCCCTGCGAAAGCAGGGATCCATAACCACAGGGCGGTATTGTGGAGCGAGCAACCGTTGCAGCGGAGCACGCCACAAGCGCCTGTGGGCAAGTCACGCCATCAGCGATCCCAGAAAACGGATCGCCGGGATGCTCGGCAGGAACGCATAGGCGCCGCCCCGAGTCCGGACGAACCGCGGCAACCCCCGCAGCCGGATCGTCGTGCCGGATTTGAGCGGCAGGTCGAACCAACTGGAGCCAGGATCGTTGGCGCCTGTGATCGGATCGTTGGAGCCGGTGATGCGTGGGTCCTGCAGGCCAAGATTCAGCCAATCACAGGACATGGCCTCGAACTGTGCGCCGAGACTCGCCCCAATGAAGTTGCCGAGCAGGCCCCGTTCCGGTTCGGGTTTGCTCGGATCACGAGGCTTCTGCGGATCATAGAGTGGTCCATAAGGCATCCCACGCCGAACAAGACGCCGACTGTTGTTCGCCACCCGTTGCACGATCTGGCCGCCCCGCGGGTTGCACCGCCGGATATGGGCTCCGTAGGGGCAGCGGGAGTCGCCAACGTAGTCAAAATTCGCCTGATCCACTTTGGGATCAGGCGCATCCGGGGACAGTGCCATCGGCGTGCCATCGCGCCACCGGCCGCACAAATGGGCGGCGACGACCTCACGCAAAGCCGCATGACGCGACAGGCCTTCGATTGACAAGGCTTGGCCGATTTTCGCTTCAGCACCGGGTGGCAGCAACTCGTCGACCTGCGGATGCTTGATCAAATCGCTTGCGGCTCGGTCGAGATACTCCTCGAAGCCGACCACATCCTGTTCCAGCACGCGAAAGGCATTGAAGGTGCCGTTGTGTCCCAATGCTTGGGGTTGAGGCACCCGCCGCGTCAAACCTTCGAAGTTGGTCGGATGTCCCAGCAACACGGTGCCGAGCGGCGCCTTGGGTTGTCCGTCTTCATAGCGTTGTCCGTCGTGAACCTCCGCGAATCTCGGTTGCATGATGTTGTCGCGATACCCGAAGTGAACGACGTCCTTGGGGAAGGCCCACCCCTCAAGAGCACCGAGCAGCCTGAAGGCTTTTCCGTCGGTGAGGGCACGCTGCTGAACTTGGTTCAATTGCGCGACCTCGTCGGCGTAGATCGTGGCGATGAGATGGATCCGCTTGGGAGCATCGAAGGGGGCTGGCCAGGTTTCCGGCGCATTCGGCCCGACATCGCCAAGCTTCAAGGCGCGGGCGTTCATGCCCTCGATGAATTCGTTGGGGAACATTTCAAGGGAAGAATTCGGCGTGCCGAGGGCGCGCAGTCCCTCGTAGGTCAGGCCAATGTTGAAACAGGTGTCCGGCTTGGTTCTCCCCCAATTCCCGGTCGTGATCTGCGGAACATCGTCGCCGCGGCCCGATGTCGAGGCGGCGAGCCAGCGCCGGGCCGCGATGCGATCGGCGACTTCAAGAATGAGGTAGCGCACGCGAGGCTTGCGATAGCCGCGCAAAATATTGCCCTGTATATCAGCGGCGTCGAATGCTGCGCTCACCAGCCTATCCCCAGTTGGTTGCGGACCTGAGCCGCCGAAAATCCGGGATAGGCCCGGTAGCCGCTGCCGAGCGAAACGTTCGCGTTAGCGCGGAGCTGGAGCACCACCTTGCGCGGAAGCAGGCGCAGATCGTCATTGCCGGATGCGGCCTTGTCGCCGTTCAAAGCTTCCTGGTCTCTCAGAAGATCGGTGGCCGTGTCCGGCACCTGGTACAGGTCGCGCTCGTGCACCCATTGGATGAACGCCTCGACATTATGCTCGCAGGGAATCACGGCCTCCCCTCCTTCGACAAGTTCGACCACGGCGTTGAACACGCTGCCGATCGTGGCGATGAAGTCACGAATGTAGTTGGTGAAGTCTCCGTCGTAGACGGAGAACATGCAAATATTGTCGCCGACGATGACGAAGCGCGCAAAGTGCACCGTGCCGACATTGTCCAATCCGGCATATATCGCATCCTTGTTTTGCGCGATCGCCAGCGCTGCCTTCGCTCGACCGATCGGCGACTTGTCCTTGAGCGGCATGATCAGGTTCATCATGCACTGCAGATTGTCGCCAGGCTGGATCGATGGGTGGGGACCGCCGGGCAGCGGCTTCACCGGCGTGCGCCACGCCCAGTAAGGCACCAGGACCCACGACGCCAAGAGCTGGAACAGGGGGTTCTTGGGCAACCGGTCTACAAACCGATCGAGCCAACCTTTCTCACCTAGCATCAGCTTAGCTCCACCTGAAGGGGCACCCGTCGCGCATTTCGCGCGAGACTTCATAAGCGCACCGGCGGGCGTGGAGGATCGGATCCCCGGAGGGCTCGATGCCAGGTACGAGACGCCAGGGATTAAAACTGATGCGTTCGCCGTCCGCGACCTGATCCTTGGCGAGATTGGTGAGCGTAAGGGTGCCCATGACGACCCGGACTCGCCTGGCCGGCCAAGGCTTTGTGGGATCGTCGAGCGCGTCGCCCGCTTCGCCGATTGTCATCATCAGCATGAACCGGGCCGGCCACCGCCGCAGGCGCTCTTCAAGTTCATGGCGCAGATATTTATCAACCGGCGTGGCAGTGGGATCGGTGGTACGGACGCCTGCAACCGGCTGCCAGGAAAAGCGAACGGGACGACGTACTCCATGGGGATCTTCCACCATGAAGGTGTGGATGGCGTGATAGGCCGCGCGGGCATAGCTCACCGGGGCGCCGATCACCCCGGCTTCGAACACTGCCAACTGGGCGAACCGGTGTTGATTGGCGTAACTGAGTATTCCCGCACCGTCACTCGTGGTTTGCTTTGGGTACGGGTCGCGAGCAGGCTCCTTGAGCTGCAGCATGTCGAGAATCTTCCGCCACGGGGATTCTCTTTGAACCGGCTGCGGCCTCGCGACCTTGGTGAACTCGAAAAAGTCCTCAACATTGCGGGCGAAAAATTCGGCGAGCGTCGTAGCGATCAGGTCGGCTGCCGTCCCATCCTGCAGGTGGAAACGTGTCGCCATTCCCCGAACATCGGACCATCCATCATGCTGCTTCGGCCCCCCTTGTCCGTTGGAGAACCTCACCGACACGCGAATGCGCTGTCCCTTGAAGTGCTCTGCGATGCAATAGTTGCGCGCCACGTCCGAAGCCATGAAATAGCCGTCTACGCCCACGCCGATCGTGTGCACCGGCCTTTGCCCGGGGGCAGGCTCCGGCAAATTGGCAATGATGGCGTCGACGAGCCGCCTTGCTTCCGATGAATCGCCCATGCCCCCTCCATTGCGAACGGACCGCCAGCCCGAATGCCGTCGGCGCCTGATGCGTTAGCGATGTCGATCGAATTCAGCCCGCGCCCTTCCCCAAACCTTACATTTGATCGCAAGTCGGATATGTGACGTAGTTCACAAATTAGCGGAACGAAGTGCCAAGCAATTCGGATCTGATAGCGCCAGACGGTGCTCGCGCACCGATAAAACGATGGGCTGAGTCCGGAGCCAAGCGGAGATCGTCAAACGCGATCCGGTGGCCGCATCCATTTCCGCGCAACGGGAGGCTGAACGGATTGGCTCCTTAGGTCTGGATCACTGCTACATAGTTGGTCGCGGCCATACTACTAATGGATGACCGCGCTCCGCGCGGTGAACTCCCATTCATATGCCTTTTGCATACGAACTAAATTGTGAGCATGCGCTTCTATCGGCCGTGAGGGCCCACGCCATGACCAAGCACTTTTCGACGCATATCATGACAGATGCGCTCCTAATCCTGGTATCTGTAGCAATAATCACGATTGTAGCGATATCCTTCGAGTCCATTCGGGCCGGCATCGCGGCTTCTATTCCAACCCCATTCGATCTTGCGATGGAGAGGACACTCGCAACCGTCCAACCGAACCTTGCCCGCGCACAACCGACATGCCGACTTCGTTCCGCTCCTTTGCAATGGAACGTGGACTGGCTTTTCGGGCCGCCTGTAGACCGCGGTTGATGAGAGCTCGTGAAGCAGCGGTGGCGTCGCGAGGCATCGCCATTTAGCGGCCCAGCCGCCTTTGCTTCGCTACGCAAAACAAGCGGACGTCACCGGTTTGACACCAAGGCCTATTGCGGCCCGCCCTGAGACTGGATTACAGGACCGCACGACTTAGCCGTCCCGTGAGCGCCACGCTCATCAGTCGTGACATCCCGTCCACCGCATCTCACCACAGTGCCCGTGACAATCGCGAGCCGCCCCTCGTTGGCGCTGAGACATTTGCGCCTCGTCCGGTTCTGCTTGAACTTGGTCTCAAGAACGGGTCTTTGGATGAGCCCGAACAATCGGAGCTGGGACCCGCATGTTCACCGACATGATGGAGCATTCGCAAATATGATGAACCTATTGATTTCGTTGCTTGTGTTTGCGCTGATATTTGGCGGCGCCTTGGCTGGGATGGCGGTTCGGCCGTTGTTGTCGGAACGTCACCTGCAGTCGGACTCCAAGGACGTCGTAAAGCTGACCGCAGGCCTGATTGGCACACTGACCGCACTCGTACTGGGTCTGTTGATCGCATCCGCAAAAACCACGTTCGACCAGAAGGCAAGCCAGGTCCGGCAGTTGACCGCAACGATCATCCTTCTGGACGATCTGGTTACGCAATATGGATCGGAAGCAACCCCTGTCCGAAAGCTCCTGCGGCAGAGCATACCGCCGATGGCTGATCGCATTTGGCACGAGCAAGCGAACTCAAACGGGAAACCCACGCGCTTCGAGTCCAGCGTCGAGGCATGGACATTCTATGATGAACTCGAACGGCTATCTCCGAACAACGATATGCAACGTTCCCTGCAGACTCGCGCCATTGCGGCTTTCACGGAAGGCGCGCAGATGCGACTGCGGTTGTTTACGCAGGCCGGAAGTTCAATTCCGACGCCTTTTCTGATCATCATGGTATTTTGGCTGAGCGCGATCTTTGTGAGCGCCACCCTGTTCGTGCGAGCGAATATCGTTGTCACGATCGCGCTGTTCGTATGCGCGCTGTCGTTTGCCGGCGCGATCTTTCTGGTTTTGGAGCTGGATGACCCCTTCACGGGACTGATGGGGATTTCAAGCTCGACACTGCGGAGTGCGCTCCCGCCGCTGAACTCGTAAGTTCTCCACTTCGCTCGAAAACGCTCTAGGCGGCCTGCGTGCGGCGGGCCGCGTCTTACCACCAGCGCGGTTGCATCGGTTGATAGTATTGGCCGGCGCGCGGGCGCGTATTGCCAGGTTGGGGGTTCCAATTGGGCTGGAAAAAGAAGCCGAAGCCGTTGTTGTTGCTCCAGTCGTTGCCGCTCGCAACCGGGACATTGACGACCGTAGGCCGGCGCATCTTGAAGCCGCCCTGGGGCTGGTTGTTCAGCACCGCGACGAACTCGGTGCGATAGTTGGTCTCGCGGCTCAGCGGCTCATCCGAGACGATGATCGAGGATCGCGGCAATGCCGTCGGCGCGATGCGATCGAGCACATCCTGCGGGATGGTGATGCGGTCGAGCGCGTGCTTGGCGTCGTCCCCGCTGTCGATCGTGACCGCGGTCCAGCGCAGGCTCGCGTCGTTGCGCGCCATCGCCGTGAACACATGCGTGCCGATCTGCTTGTCGGGATCACGGATCGTGACCGGAACTTCAATGGTCGCATCGAACACCTCGCCTCCGTCCGGCCACTCCTTGTGAGTGTTGCGCCGCACGTAAAGCTTCTGCGTCGCGCGGCTGATGTAGACGGAGACCGGCACGAGCGCGAGCTTCGCCTCGCTCGCCGCCTTGGCGGTGTCGGCCTTCCTGGTCTGGGCCGCTTTGGCGGCGTCCTTTGCGGCGGCGACGGCGTCGAGCTTCGACTTCGCGTCGGCCCTGGCGGTGTCGAGCTGCGTCCCTGCTTCCGTGGCCTTAAGGGCGGCCTTCTCCTTCTGCTCACTGGCCTGCGCCTTGGCCTGATCCGTATTTGCGGCGGCGAGCTTCTTGTCGGCGGATGCGAGCTCGGCGTCGGCGCGAGTCTTGAGCCCCTCCAGCTTGCGCAGCGACGCTGTGAGGGATGCTGTTTCGCGCGCCGCTGTCGCGGCGGCTTTCTTCGCCTCGTCGGCTGTCCTGGCAGCCTCGTCCGCCTCGCGGGCGAGCGCCTCGGCACGCGCCGGAGCAGCCGCGACGGCCTTCGCGTCCGGCACGAATAGCACCGGGTGAGAAAACTCGACCGGCTCCGCGTCGTTCGGCGAGATGATCACCCGCATGCCGATCCGCGTCTTGTCGAACAAATTCTCCGCAAAGTCGTAGGGCATCCGCACGCAGCCGTGCGAGGCCGCATACCCGGGCAGCGGCCCGCCGTGCAGCGCGATGCCGTTCCAGGTGATGCGCTGCATGTTCGGCATCCAGGCGTCGTCATAGAGCGTCGAGTGGTGGTCCTTGTCCTTCTCGATGACGGCGAAGATGCCGGCAGGCGTCTCGCGTCCCTTGGTGCCGGTCGACACCGGCGCGCGCAGGATCCAGCCCTCGGCGTCGTAGAAAGTGACCTGCTGGGACTTGATCGACACGATCGCCATGATCGGCTCGCCCGCATCGCGCGGCGCTGTCGCCTCAGTGGGCGGCGCGGGGCGCGCCTGTCTCGCCGCGGCGTCGGCGGTCAGCGCCGCCATCGCCACGAGCGCCACAATGGCGGAACTCCCCCAGCGCCGCGTCTCCACGGTGGATTGCGTCGTGATGAACCGATTTGCCATGCCATGTCCCGGTTGAAATGCCTGTCCGCGTCCATCGAGATCGGCGACCAGCTTATTTGACTCACCCCGATACGGCTAGACCGACCCGATGTCGGCTGCTCAGCCCGTGACCGATTTTGGCCGCTGAAGCTGGCAAGCTCCGCTCCCAGATGTAAAGCGGGCCAAGTTTGGGGCGGGCCATAACGCCGGCTTCTGACCCTGGATCATGATCCGATTAGACGGAATCGGATCATGATCTCATCTCTTTGTTTGAGCATGATCTTTTCGGAAAACCGGTTTCCACTTTTCCGGATCATGCTCTAACCGGATCTTGCTGGATGACCCAGTCGTGATGCATCGAACTCTACCATCGTGATATGTTGGCATGAAGGCACAATCGGGGGCCGAACATGGAGAAATACGGGGCCGGGTCGATTGTCGTCTCCGAATATGACCCCAACTGGCCGGCGTTGTTCGAACAGGAGTGCATGAGGATCAAGCATGCTCTCGGCTCGTTCGTCCTTGTCATCGAGCATATGGGGAGCACAGCGGTTCCAGGTCTCCCATCAAAGCCCATCGTTGACCTGCTGGTTGGTGTACCTAGCCTTGAAGAGGCAAAGGAACGTTGCATCGAGCCGTTTGTGGCACTTGGCTACAAGTACATACCGGAATACGCGTCATGGCTCCCCGGTGAGTTGTTCTTCCGTAAGGGGCCTCCGGGACCGTGGACCCACCATGTGCACTTGATGGAGCCGTCCCATCCTCGTTGGGAGGCACGTTTGGTGTTTCGCGACTATCTTCGCGCACATCCCGAGGCAGCACGCGCCTACGCCAGCGTTAAGCGAGCCCTTGCTGCATCTTCAAAAGACGACATAGAGGCCTATCGAACAGGCAAAGATATTTTTGTCGAAGAGACGACGGCCAAGGCTCGTGCATGGCGCGCGAGCCTTGGGCGTCTCCAGCGCGCAAATTGAGCACGGCGTCGGCGGCCGATTTCTCAGCCGCCGCCTTCTTGCATCGAGCATGTCAAAGCTGCGATATGCCGCCATCGACAACCAGCTCCGATCCGGTCATGAAGGAGGAATCCTCGCTCGCCAGGAACAGGGCCGCCCTGGCGATTTCCTCCGCTTCGCCGAAACGATGCAGCGGGATCTCATCCTCAATTGTCGCGGCCGCTTCATTGAGTTGCTTCTCGGAAAGCCCGAGCTTGCCATGAAACGGAGTGCTGATCGGACCCGGGCTTATGGCATTCACGCGGATGCCACGTGGCGCAAGCTCCGCGCCCAACGACCGCACCAGGGAACGCACTGCCGCTTTCGTGGCCGCCAAAATGGAAAGGCCCGGTGAACCAACTTCGTTCAGGAACGACGTCGTCATGATAATGCTTGCACCCTTGGCCAGCAGTGGAGCGACCGTCTGAGCGGTGAAGAAGACGCCCTTGAAGTTTACGTTGAACTGCGTGTCGACCTGATCTTCCGTGACGGCTTCCAGCGGGGCCGCTATGCCCATGCCAGCGTTCGCGAACAGCACGTCGATACGGCCGAACGTCTCGCCAATCTGACGAACGATATTTTCAATCTCCGCCGGCTTGCTCACGTCGCCGCGCAACGCGACAACGCCGTCCCCGAGCTGACTTGCCGCCGACTGCAACCGGGCAGGATTCTGCCCGACGATGATCACGGTAGCTCCTTCGTCCCGAAACAACCTTGCCGCTTCGAGCCCGATGCCAGAGGTTCCACCGGTAACAAGGGCGATCTTGTTCGATAGTTTCATGATTCTCTCCTGGTCCAAAGGTTTTGGGTTTGTGACCGGAGCGCGCGTTCCGTTGTCAGCAAACATGATCGTTGACCCTCGCTGCCGCAACAGAGATGATCTGTGCGGGCGGCAGAGAAAAACTTGTTCGGAGATTTATGCGGGCTCCCAACCACTTGAACGCACTCCGCGCCTTCGAGGCGGCTGCCCGGCACCTCAGCTACGTTGCGGCGGCAGACGAACTCAACGTGACGCCAGCGGCGGTGGGAAGCCTCGTGCGGACCCTCGAAGCGGTTGTCGGAGTCGAACTTTTTCACCGCTCTCAGGCTGGCCCCGCACGACTTGTTTTGACCGAAGCCGCGCAAGCTGCGCTACCCGAGCTTCAAGCCGGATTCGATCACCTGACCGCGGCCTTTGAACGTTTGAAAGCATCGCGCGGGATCGTCACGATCAATATCACCGTGCCGCCAGCCTTTGCGGACAAGTGGCTACTGCCGCGCGTCGAGCGTTTTGCGGCCGATCATCCCTTGTATGATCTGCGCATCGATACCAGCGGCCGGCTCGTTGATTTCGCGGCAGAGAGAATGGGTCTCGGCATTCGTTACGGCAGTGGTCACTGGCCAGGCCTCAAATCGACCTTCCTGTTGCGCGACGCATTTTTTCCGGTCTGCAGTCCAGCGTTGCTCGAAGGGCCGCACCCGCTACGACGCCCTGAAGACCTGAAGCATCACACGCTTATCCATGATCGTTCGATGGCGTTCGAAAATGCATTCCCGACATGGCGGACATGGCTGCAAGCAGCAGGCTTTCCGGACATCAACTGCGACCGTGGGCTGCAGATCAATGATTCAGCAGCAGCCTACCAGGCAGCGATGAATGGAAGTGGCGTTGCCCTGGGTCGGACGACACTGGTCGCCCTGGATTTGGAGACGGGCCGCCTTGTTCGTCCTTTCGGCGAAGCACTCAACTGTGAGCTTGCCTACTATGTTGTCCATCGGGCCGGCGCCGACGGCGACCCGGAAATCGTGGCGTTCAAGGAGTGGATCTGCGCTGAAGCGGAAACTGATCAAGCGAAGGTCGGCTAGTGGCTTTCGAAACAGCGATGGCGATATCAGAACTGACGACGGAATGTTCGCGTTGGGGCCACCCGAACGACAAGGACTTCAGTCGGTGCGCTTGAACGACTCCGTCTTGTTACCATTGACGACCGTCAGCTCGGACGGTCTTGCCTGATCGCCGCCGGCAAATCGCAATCGCATGTCGATCGCTGTTGCGAAGAATTCCCCGGCGGCCGCAGGATACACCGGAAGCGCCTGCTGATGCGCAAACTCGACGAGAAGGCGGTTGCCGTCACGTGCCACCATGATCTTGCCGTTCACGCTCTCACTCATAGGTTCCGGCATACGCTACGTTTGGTACGATATCGCTGATCTCCGGAATCGACGCTGCGACGATTGCGGAAGCGGTTGAGTCGATTGCGGACGACGTTGGAAGCAATCGCAATTTGCCTAATTCACAAGTGTCCATTGGCGCAAGTTACAGAAAAGTCATAACGGGCATAAGTCCTTCTACGCCACCGACCGCATCCACGCTGCAAACGCTTCGATGCTGGCTTGCCGCGGGTGGTCCGGGACGTGGACGACGTAGAAGCCGTAGCCGGGCAGCGCCAGATCGTGCGCCTTCACCAGTGCGCCGCTTTCGATCTCATGGCTCACCACGACGTCGCTGCAGATCGCGATCCCCTGCCCCGCTGCGACCGCATCGATGGCGTGGATCTCCTCGCGGAAGCTGAGGTCCCAATGCTCGGTCGCGGCAGGGATATCCGGATCGACGGAGCGAGCGACGGCGAGCCATCGCGACCAGCTCGGCGCCTCGCGATCCCCGTTCAGCCAGTCGTAATGGATCAGTGGATAGTGCAGGAGGTCGGCGGCGCGCGTGATCGCCGGACCGCCTTCGCTCAATAGCGCCGGGCTGCAGACCGGGAAGAAACTGTCGCGGAAGATTTCCCGCGCAGCCAGATCGGTCGGCATCGTCCGAGCGTAGCGGATCGCGAGATCGGCATCTCCGGCGCGCAGATTGAGCACGGCGTCAGTGCCGATGATCTCCAGCCGAATCTGCGGATACAGCTTGCGCCATCGCGGCAGGCGCGGCACCAGCCAGCGGCTCGCAAACGCGTTCGGACTGGTCACGCGCAACGTGGTCCTGGCGGTCTTCGCCGACACCGCGGTGACCACGGACGCGAATGTATCAAAGCCGTTCCGGATCACTGGAAATAGCCGCTCGCCCGCATCCGTCAGCGCCAGCGGTCGCGGGCGGCGGCGAAACAGCGGCCGTCCGCAGATCTCCTCGAGAATCCTGATCTGATGGCTGATGGCGGTCGGCGTGACGCCGAGCTCGGCCGCCGCGTCCCTGAAGCTTAGGCGTCTGGCGGCGGCCTCGAAGGCGCGAAGGGATCCCAGCGGCGGAAGCTTTCTCATGCCCGCAGTCTAGATGAATCCAATTCATCCAGCGACTGAGATATTCGATTTTGCCGCGACTAAAGTGCCGTGAGAGCATTATGGCCGCCGGTTCAGCAGCATCGGACCCAAACATGCGGATCGATCATTCTCCTGTCGTCGCGCCCTATCTGAAGGCTATCGCTGGGCTCGCTCCGCTTGCCGCCGAGCTGCGCGAGCAGTGCGACCGCGACCGCCGGCTCCCTCCGCCGATGTACGCGGCACTCGCTTCCGCCGGGCTGTTCCGGCTGTGGCTTCCCAAGGCATTGGGCGGGCCGGAATTGTCGCCACTCGAATTCATGGCAGTGGTCGAGCAAGTCGCGACGCTGGATGGCTCGCTCGGCTGGATCGTCGGCAATGGCGCAGGCATGAGCCGGATCGGCGGCTACGTCCCCGAGCCGACCGGGCGCCGCTGGTTTTCCAATCCTGGCGCCTTCATCGCGAGCGCGACCGGCGCCATCGGCGAAGCGCTGCCGTCAGATGGCGGCTACCGCGTCTCCGGGCGCTGGCCCTTCGGCAGCGGCGCCCACGGAGCGACGCTGTTCATGGGTCTTGCCGCTGACAAGACGAATGGCGAAAGCCGACTCTTGTGTTGCTACATGGATCGCGACGCCGTCGAACTTGACGACACCTGGCAGGTGTCGGGTCTTCGTGGCACCGGAAGCTGTCACTTCCAGGCGCAGGATGTGTTCGTGCCTGCCGCGCACACGCACAGCTTTCTGGAGCCAAGCCCATCACAGCCCGGCCTCATGTTCCGCCTGCCGCCCGCAACCCTGTTTCCCTGGACGATCGCGGCCGTCCCGCTCGGGATCGCCCGTGGCGCCATCGAGACCTTCGTCACCCTCGCCGAAACCAGATCCCGCAGCGGCAGCTCCGCCGTGCTTCGCGACCGTGAAACGGTGCAGGCCAGCGTCGGGCGAGCCGAAGCGCTGTACAGGTCGGCGCGGGCCTTCCTTGCCGACGCGATCACGGACCTCATGGAGGACGCCGAGCGCGGCGAACCATCGACGAGCGCACGCGCCGCTTATCGCACGGCATGCACGAATGCGGCGGAGAGCGCATCGCGCATCGTCCATCTGCTCGCGGCGGACGCAGGCGCGATCTCGATCTTCGAATCCTGCCCGCTGGAGCGGGCGCTCCGCGACATCCAGGCCGCAAGCCAGCACGTGGCGATGAGCCCGAACAATTACGTCGTCTCCGGCCGCATCCGCCTCGGCCTCGATGCCGGCACGGCGAGACTTTGAAGTGCTCAAGGAGCTGGCGCACCGCTCGTGATGGTGGGCACGCTTCCGCCTTCGCTCGTTGAGCTGCGGCAGACAAGTCGCTTTGCCCACCCTACGACGTCAGCGCAGGCCTGATTCAAATTTCAAACAGCGGGCCCGTAGGATGGGTAGAGCGAAGCGAAACCCATCGCGATGGAGCAAGCGGCACACCAATGATGGGTTTCATTTCGCTCTACCCATCCTACGTCTGAGTCAAACAGCGGATGTGAGTTCGCGTTCTCGCGGCACGAAGTGCCCAAGCTTTGCGTTCGTTTCACCCTCCTCGAGATCAGAGGGCGCAGGAAAGCCGGGTGCCGGTTGCACCCATGGGTCCCGTGCAACAAAAAGCACGGGGGTAGGACCACAGGTTCAACCGAAGCATTCCGGCTTTCCCTGCGCGATGGTTTACGGCTTACTTCGTGCTCTCCCCGGTGACCGGGCTCTTTTGCCACCGTCACTTCACAAGAAGCTTAGCGCCAGCGTCGGGGCGCCAGGACCACACGACTTCGCCGTCCGTGATGCGCGTGCTCGTCAGTCATACGCTTCACGTCCACCGCATCTCACCGCAACGTTCGTGACGATCGCGACCCGCCCCTCATTCGCGTGAGACGCGCGGAGTTAAATCACTGATTTGCCCGACGGCGAAAGCGGATTATTTTTCGTGCGAGGGATGGACAGACTTTCGGTGATTTGCCCGTCGGGTTGATTTGTCGCGCCCAAAGCGGCCACATCGTCATTGCGCTCGAAGCGAAGCAGGCCGTAGCGAAAACAGGATGCCGGTTTCAAAGGTTCAGCCGCTTGGACCCGCCAACGTCCGCTTTCAGATGCAAAGCGGGCCGAGCTTGGAGCGGGCCCTACGTCGCCTATTTGCTCCTATCCGATCAACGCAACACTCGACCCAGCGTCGGCTGCAAAGGGTGGGTCGGACGTGGCCAGACGCAACCAATCGCCGCAAATGACCCAACGGGGTTTGAAGGAGATTAGCAACCTTCGCTACGACAGCCCGTTATATTGGCATCACCGGCAAAAACACGGAGGCTCCGTAGGCGCCCGGTGGCTGAGAGACCGATTGCGCTCCCGCCTGCACAATATGGAGGAGCGCATGATCAAGCATCGTCGCTTCAGGAACACCACTTTGGAAGAAATGCTCGCGGACCAGGCACAGCGTCTGGCGAGGCAGGCCCAGGGCATCCCGCCCGGCTACAAGAGACAGCGACTTGTTCGCAAAGCTCGGCAAGCCGAAACAGCTTCTCACATGATTGATTGGGTAATGTCGTCCGGACTGCAGCCGCCGAAGTAATAAGGCCGCCTCAGTAGGCGGCCTCCTTCATTTCGAATGTTACCTGTTGGCCCTTCTCAGACTCGTGGGTCCGCTTTGCGCCAAGAGCTGCCGCTACGCGAGCCGCGCCTGACCCAACTCCGAGAAAGAGGTAAAATGCCTCAGGGTTACATCCGAGGAGCAACAACATGATCCCACAAATCCGTGAGCTAGTTCCGACCAGGATCGACTGGTGTGCCTCCGCGATCATAGGCAACACGATGCCGCCCCGAGATCCTGATGACGACGAAGAGGACGCGGACGACGACCAGGATGACGAAGAGAACGGAACCGACGAATCGCCGGTCGTGCGCGAGCCAGACGAAGACTAAGCAGGATGCGTTAGTATTGGCATAGCCTGAACTTCGGAGAGCATGATCCGCAACCAATGTGCGGCGCGCGGCCTCGGCTTCCAGGGCACCAACCAACACGAACGGGCGACGGTTCTCGGCGGAGCGACCTCTCGGCGTTCACTGGTGCAGGAGACTAGCATGACCCTCATATGGCTTGGTGTGCTGTTTGTTTTCGGCGGCGTGCTCCAGATGGTCTTTCAGCCAATCTGGCGAGGTCGATTAAGCGGCGGAAGGCTGCTTCGCTCCGGGCGTGACACACTGGAACCAGAAAGACCGGGTAGCGGCTTCGAAATCAAAGCCAATTGGCCTGGACTTGCGCTGGTCGCGCTCGGCGGTGCTTTCTTGCTGGCCGGAGCTGTCATCTGAGCTGAAACGAACCTCGTTAACGTCTCGGGCATGGCGCGCACCTCAGTGCTGTAGCCATGTATCTTCTTGGACCAGGAGCGGACACGAGAGGGGATTTCGTCTGTCAAGCTGGGGATTCCGGCTTTCTGTCTGGACGCTCAATAAGTTCATATATGGGAACGTGGGTGCATTCCGACCACGATTCCAGCGCGGCTCCGCAGACCGCGCAGATCGCGTCACCCGTATGCGGCATCAAGAACTTCTCTTCGGTGCGTCTGTACTCGGCGCCGCAATTGCATTGAACAATTGTCGCCATGCCCCGAGTATGCGCTTGGGAATGTGAATTTGCTATCGCGAACGCCACAACAAGAATATCGCCCCAGCATATGAGGGGCGCCTGGCGGTCGCTTGGCGAGCCATCCTTATTTTGACGTCGATCCAAGTGACGGAACGCAGCACATCTTCGTGAAGTGTCAGCGCTCCTTCCGCGTTTCTCCGGCCGTCAGCCAAAATCCAGTGCTATAAGAAGGGGTGTGGTTTTGTTTGCGTCGGCTGTGGGGCGGGACAATGCCAATCAATCGGCTGTTGAAAAATAAGTGCGCGCCGGAAGAAATCGAGCTTTTGAACAAGGCCTTCAACCACGCTCTCAACTTGCTGGGCGTGGTTGATCGTAACGACCCGTTTTGCGATATGGTCGCTCGCAAGGTTATCGACGTCCGCGCGACAGGCATTAGCGAGCCGCGAGAGATCGCGGAATTGGCTGTGCTGCGGATTGGCCTTCGGTAAGGCCGCGTCAGTCGGCAGCCTCTTTCATTTCGCCATTTCGCGAATGTCGCCTGCTGGGCCCATGGCTGAAGATCGCGACGTCGGCTCGTTGCGCGGTCAACCGGGGCTCTTAAGACAATCAGTTGGCGCAGCGGGTCGGCGGTCCAGCCTGGACGATCGCTCGACTGCCGAATTCGCATAGTCGCCTGCCCGCACTCTGATAATGCCGACGCTGTTGGAGGTCGCCGGCATTCTGACGCCCAGCCGCCCCGCGACCAGCGTATGACGTAAACTTGCTGAACCTGCGCCTCCCGACTTTTCACGGAGGATGCACAGTACGATCTGAATGCTCTTGTAAGGAGGAAAGGACATCCCATGCACCCAGCAATCATGGCCGTAATGGCGGCTACTCAATTGGTGACGCCCGTTTCCGAGACCATCCCAAAACTCAATGTCGAAGCTACCTGCAGAGGGTCGGTGGAAGCGGATAAGGCGATGGGTTTATGCCTTACCTCAAACCTTCGATAAGTGTATGAGCGATGAGAACTCAGCGCGTCAGCAATTGGACACGATTTGGCTTTCGTATTCCCCGACCATCAGAGTCCAGTGTGAGGGAGAGGCGACGGCCGCCGGCGACCCCAGCTATGTCGATCTCTTGACCTGTCTGCAGATGAGCAATGGATCGATCACGACCTCGACCACTGCTTTGAGGGGCGCGAGCAGAAAGAAAAAGGCGCCGAACTAGGCTGTGTATCGCGGCAGCGAGGAAACGTCGATCCCTAAAGCGGGATGACTTTTCTTCGAATCGTCATCCCGCTTTAGCTCTTTGTTTGAGCATGATCTCCGCGCAAACGCTTCGCGTTTGTCGCGAGGGAAATCCGCTTCACACTTTTCCGCATCATGCTCTAGCTTCGCCAAAGGCGATCCAAAACCATAGCCCTGACCAAGTTTCCGACGCCGGTCCAACGGCCAAACCGCGATTTGGTGCGCAAAATGCCGACGTCTTCAGCATCCGAACTCGCCACGAAGATCTTTCGCGCTTTGATAAATCGCCAGCTCAGCGGATTTCGCTTTTGAAACACCATCTGAACGTCATCTTGCAAGTATCCGGACAGGACGATGGGTGGCGGGGCGAACACTTCCGGCAATGTCGCGGACAAATTGCTGTCGGTCAGAACTTGCCATCGCGAGTGTCCGCCCATGAGCGGTGACCGCAAGCTGAATACCACTCGCCCTATCCTGGTTTCGCGGATCGCATAAGAACACATCGCACAAGGCTCAACGGTTGAATAGAGCGTGCAATCATCGAGGCTGGTCGCACGGAGCGTCTTCTGGGCCAAGGCAATTGCAACCATTTCGGCGTGTCGCGTAACGTCCTGTTCGACCTTGACCATGTTGAGGGATTCGCAAATGAACTGGCCTCGCCGAGCGATGACGGCCGCAAACGGGTATTCCCCGCTTTGACCCGCGGATTGGGCGAGAGCGATGCAGCGACGCATCATGATCGAATCTAACTCTGGGTCAGACATGCTCATGGGTGCCAGCAGACGCTTGCGCAGTTTTCTTCCACCTCGTGAACGATGTGTCTGCAACGTTCACTTGGTTGTTGCGAGGCTGCACCAAAAAGGAATGCTCCGCCTCTTGATTGCGTAGTTGGCCGCTTTGACTACACGAACCCTGCAAAACTAATGTTAGGTTCGCAGTGTTGACTATGCAGATTCGGAACGTCCAAGCCCCAATTGCGCGGCGCTTGCACGAGTCATGGGTTGGCACCAGCGCTTCTATTTCGTTATCCTCGGCCTTGTGGGCGCAGGCGGCGTTGGCGCCGCAGGCGACAGATTGAACGTCAGCCAGATGTTCCAGCCCGCTGGCCGATTTTCATTGGCGAATTCGCCGTAGGCCTTCAGGTTGAGATAGCCCTGCATGTCGCCGACCGGAAAGATATAGCCGAGCTGCGGTCCGGCGCCGCCCACCCGCGACTGGAAGCAGCCGACACGATTGCCGGAGCCGCTGTCACAGCCGAGCTGCTGGTAGACGTAACCCACGAGGCCGACCTGCCACTGCTTGGTCAGGAATTGCGATACGCCCCAGTCGAGGTGCATGTCGACGCCACTCTGATATTGAGTCGCAGGGTTGATGAAGTTGTAGGTGAATCCAAGCACCGCCGAAGCTTCGTGCCCAGTCTTCGGGTCGAAATAGGTGTAGCCGCCGCCGGCGTCGATCGCCCAGTGCCCGAGCCCCAGATTTGCAAGGCGGGATGACTCGTAGGCCCCGACCGGAATGTCCCCGGTGATGTAGGTCATGTAGTTGTGAACGCCGGAATTCCACTTCAACTGGAAGAACGGGATCAGATCGCCAAATGCGGTTAGCGAGCTATCGATGCTGTCGAACCGCGAGAACGGGAACGCGCCGCCCGGCGTCGTCAGTGTTCCCGTGAGTTGTCCCGCAAGTGATGTCGAGTTGTTGCCGTAAGCTGTTAACAGGACGGCAGAGGCCTGCGCGCCCAGCACGGGTGTCTCAAAAGTGTAGGTAGGGGCCACCAAGCCCAGATTGGCGGTTGCATTGACCCTTGCGTTCACGGTGGCCGTCAGATTTGCGGGAATGCCACCGATCGTGATCTCCCGTGCCCGCGCCACGTCACCGCCGGCGGAAACCGAGGTGCGATAGTAAATCGAAGTTATCGACCAACCCGGCTGTTGGGGGGTAGCCGCGAGGCTACCGAAGAAGCCGGGTATCCAAAAGCTGATGCCGCCTTCATCGGCCCGCGCTACATCATAGGGAAGCACAAGCAAGGTCGCAATTGCCGCACTCAACCGGCAGACAAAACCGGCCGTCGATATCGATTTCCCGCCCTTCATCCGCCAAGCCCCCTTTTATTCCACCGCTCCTCCGTCACCGCCGAAGAACGATCCGGCATGCGAGGGACCGGAAACGAAAAAATGCTACCACAGCGCGTCTACGTGTGATCGATGCTTTCGCAACCTGTGCATCCTTAGCGAGAGACTGTGCCTTCCATGCCACAATTTCCGGGCTGAAAATACTTGGTGGTTTTGCCGATTCTGCATAGCGCCGCTGATTTGCGCCTTACGAACATTTTTTGAAAAATGCCCCTCAGAAGTTTCGCTGAACGCGAAGCTCCAGATGGACTGCATCCTGGTCCTTGAACTCGTAGCGCGTCGCAGGCTTCGGAGCTGCCGCCCCGAGGACCGCAGAGCCTTGGAATTTCTGGTCGAGGTGAAACCACTGCACTTCCGCCGAGAAGGTCAGGTTCTTGACGGGTGTCCAGCGGGTCACCGTGCCGAGTTGCGAGACGTTGAAGTCGGGATTGCAGACATAGTCGGCGCTCACCGCCTTGGCCGGCGTGGTGTAGTTGGCGCAGATGAATGCCTTGGCCGTGCCGTCGTAGCGGACCACCGAATAGCTGCCATAGAGGCTCGTCGACCAGTACGGATCCCAGTTGTGATTGAATGCGCCGCGGACGCCAAAGGCCTCGGTCAGATGCAGCGAGCCGTCGCCGCCGGCTGCGACCGGCAGGTAAACCGCATCGGTGGTGGCGCCGAAGCCGATGCTCTGATAGGCCGCCGGATTGCTGGAGCCGCCGAACATCGCAAAGCTCGGCGAGGTCGAATCCGTTCCGATGATGTATTTCGTGGCTCCCTTGGCGTAGCTCGCATCGAGCTTGATGTCATCGGCAGTGCCGGTCGGCAGGTTCTTGATTTGCAGGGCGGCCATCACCGCGCCACCCCATCTGGTGTCAGGGTGACCGCTGATCTCCGACAACGCAGTCGGCGCCGCACCCGGCAAGCCGACCGCGCCGGCCGGCGCGCCAGCGGTGTTGAGGACGTTGTAGGAGGCGTTCACCTCATGCGCCGCTGCGGAAATCTGGAACAGGCCCCAGGCCTGATCGACGCGGATATTGCCGACGACCTCGGGGGCATGAACGCCGGCATAGGCGTTGCCGCTGTTCAACGTGGCATTCAGCGCCAGCGACAGATTGTAGACGGCGGTGCGGTCCCACACCGTAGGATCGTCAAGTCCGATGCTGCCGGTCACGCCGTTGCCGAAGTCCGCGGTGTACTGGATGTTGTTGGCACCGCTATTGTCACCGCTTTGGCCACCCAGCAGGAACGACGAGTTGTTGCCCGGAGTGCCCTGCCAGGGCGACGCGTAGGCGGACGCTGACTTGCCGAAGGTGAATCCCGCGAACTGGACGAAGAGATCATAGATGGCGACATAGCCGCCGCCGGGGGTGTCGAGCAGGTTCGAGTTCGCGACAGGAAGCGAGCCGTTGATCGAGTTCGGGTTGAAGGTGCTGCCCCCCAGCGTGGTGAACTGGAATTTGCTCGAAGCGAAGGTGCGGACCACGCCATATTCGGTGGCGGTGCGGGTATCGACCGTCAGCACCATGCGCGAGCGGTCGACGAAATAATCGAAATAACGGTTCCGCTGCCCGGCATCGCCATTCCACGCCGGCTGGCCGTGGGCGGCGCCGCCGTTGAAGGTGACGTCGGCACGCACATAGCCGCCGAGCTTGATGCAGGTGTCGGTGCCCGGAATGAAGAAGAAGCCCGCGCCGTACAGCGAGCACGCCTTCACATATTCGACGGCCTTCGCCTTGACCGGCAGATCCGCGGCCTGGGCGCCGCCGATGGCCATCAGGCCGGCCATTATTCCGAGAACGAGATTCCGCGCCCTTTTCATTCCGGGGCTCCTTCCCGTGACTCATGCAGGTGCGTGCGCCAAGAGTGAATCCAAGACGGTCGGCAGGCAATACGTGCCAATGGACCGCGCGCAACTCGCTGGCCGGCTGTGATTTTTCTGCCACGCTGGCGGCATCCCGCTGTCGTTCCCGCGAAAGCGCAGGCAGCCGTTGTGACGCGAGCAAGCGATTGCAGAGCTGTAGGGTGGGCAAAGGCGCACTTGCGCCGTGCCCACCATCTGGCGCCGTGGTCGCGATGGCGGGCACGCTTCCGCCTTCGCTCGTTGAGCTACGGCGGACAAGTCGCTTTGCCCACCCGACGACGTCGCCGCGAGTTCTGATTCAAGATGTCAAACAGCTCTCCGCTGTCGTCGTCCGGCTTGACCGGACGATCCAGTATTCCAGAGGCAGTCGTGCTTGAGCCGAGAGGCTCCCGGATACTGGATGCCCGCCTTCGCGGGCATGACGGTGGAGTGTGTGAAGGGATGTGAGTCCGCGCTCTCGCAGCATGGGATGCCCGAGCTTTGCGTCTCGTTTCACCCTCTCATCGATATCAGAGGGCGCAGGGAAAGCCGGGTGCTGGTTGCACCCGTGGGTCCCGTGCAACAAAAAGCACGGGGGTAGGACCACAGGTTCAACCGAAGCATTCCGGCTTTCCCTGCGCAGTGGTTTACGACTTACTTCGTGCTCTTCCCGGTGACCGGGCTTTCTTGCCACCGTCGCCCGCAGACTGTCTCTACGAACTTAGCGCCAGCGTCGGGGCGCCAGAACCACACGACTTCGCCGTCCGCTGATGTTGCGTTCGTCTTTCGCAACACCCGCGTCCACCGCATCTCACCGCAACGTTCGTGACGATCGCGACCCGCCCCTCATCTACCGTGAGACGCGCGGAGTTAAATCACTGATTTGCCCGACGGCGAAAGCGGTATATTTTTCGCTGATAGTCTGGACAGACTTTTGAGTGATTTGCCCGTCGAGGCTGGGCAAGTATTCAATCAGCCTTGAACGGCGCAGAAATGCATTCGCCGTTGCGGGCGATTGCACGTAGAAAATTCCATCCTCATTGCCATGCGCGTCGCGCAAAGAAAGGACGTTCTACGAGGACGCGCCCGCGGCGAATACTTGCCCAGCCTCGTCGGGTCATTCTGTCGCGGCCAAGCATCGAAATCGTCGTTGCGCCCGAAGCGAAGCACACCATAGCGAAAGCAGGATGCCGGTTTCAAAGGCTCAGCCGAATGCCCTGCATGTCCGATTTCGGAGGTAAGAACGGAAGTAAAAAAACTAGATCCAAGAGCGACCGTTGCGCCGATCCGCAGAGGGAAGACATTTTAGTTGATATTCTCTATCCCGGAGTTGGATCGTGCCACCAGTTATGACGGTGTCAGATACGATCCAGCCTCTGCCTGCAGTAACACCTGCGACGATGAGCGTCATTTTCGGTCCCTAGGAGAGCAGTCGTAGCAACGCGCCTTACCGACTTACCACGCGTCTTCGCGAGAGTATCCGCGAAAGTAATCTGCCGCCGAGCTACAGTTCAACCTCACGGAGGGTTCGGTCTGCTGGTGGCCCATCACGTCGATATTGTCGTATCTGCTGTCGCGCCGCTCACCAGGACTCAGCGGGCATGATCATTTACGAGTGCACGGCCTGATCGTCGTTTCCGCCGCTGGTCTCCGCCGGCTCCGCCTGCGCGATCTCGGCCGCGGCGATGTCCCCCTTGCTGACTTCCCCGGTGTCGGCGATCCGCGCCTCTGCCGTTTCCTTCACATGCGCGGCCAGCGCCGGCAGGCGTTCGATCAAAGCGTGGAAATCCTGCGCGTCGAGCGCCAGCAACCTCGTCTTGCGCATCGCTGTCACGGTGCCGGAGCGGCTGGTGCGCTTGAGCAATGCGATCTCGCCGAAAAAGGTGCCGTCGGAGAGCCTGACCCGCTGGCTCGGCAATTCGATCTCCACCTCGCCTGCGGTGATGAAATACATCGAGGAGGCCGCGTCGCCGCGGCGGACCAGCACCTCGCCCTGCTCGATGGTCTGGGCTCGCAGCAGCCGCATGATGTCGGCGATCTCGGCGGCGCCGAGATGGGAGAACAGCGGCACTCGCGCCAGCATGCCCCAGGTGACGACGAAATCGCGCCGGCGCACCTCGTCGGCGAAGGCGGTCGAGATGATCGCGACCGGCAGCGCGATCATGGCAAATCCGAACACGATCGCGAACACCGTGACGATCTTGCCAAGCGGCGTCACCGGAATCACGTCGCCATAGCCGACGGTGCCGAGCGTCACCATCGCCCACCACATCGCCTGCGGGATGGTGCCGAACTTGTCCGGCTGGACCTTGTGCTCGATCGCGTAGAGCAGCGAAGCGAACAGCAGCACCGCGCCTGCGAGGATCACGAGGCAGCCGACCAGCGTGCGCCGCTCGGCGTGCAGCGCCGCCAGCAGCGAGCGCATCGCCGGCGAATAGTGCACCAGCTTCAAGAACGGCAGCATGCCGAACATCACCACCGCGGTCTTGTCGCCCAGCATCAGCGCGATCGCCGACGGCACGAACGCGATGAGGTCGATGATGCCGAAGCTCGAGAACACATATTCGAGCCGCGCCCGCACGGCCGTCGTGGCGTGCAGGGAGTGACCGGCCACGCTCCAGATCCGCACCGCATATTCCAGCGCGAACACGATGACTGCGGCGACCTCGATGGTCGTGAACAGCGTCCCGAACGAGGCGTCGAACTCCGGCACCGACGCCAGGATCGCCGCCAGCACATCGATGGCGATGATCAGGACCAGCAGCCCGACCAGGCGCGCGCCGGGCGTATAAGGCAGATGATCGTGTTCGAGCAGCTCGTAGAGCCGGTCCCGCAACTCAGGGGCACCGGTCTCGCGCTTGCCCGGCATGGTCAATGAGATCGTGATGCGATTAGACGGAATCGCATCACGATCTCATCTCTTTGCTTGAGCATGATCTCTTCGGAAAACCGGGTCCACTTTTCCGGATCATGCTTTACACGCCGGCCAAAGCTTGCTCGATCGCGGATAGCGCCGCATTGGCCTTGGCGCCGTCAGGTCCTCCGGCCTGCGCCATGTCGGGCCGGCCCCCGCCGCCCTTGCCGCCGAGCGCCTCCGATCCCTTGCGCACCAGATCGACCGCGTTGAAACGCGAGGTGAGATCGGCGGTGACGCCGACCACGATGCCGGCCTTGCCGTCCTCGGTGACGCCGACGATCGCGACTACGCCGGAGCCGATCTGTTTCTTGCCGTCGTCGACCAGGCTCTTCAGGTCCTTGGTCTCGACGCCCTCGACCGCGCGCGCCAGCAGCTTGACGTTGCCAACCTCGCGCACGCCGGCGTCCCCGCCGTTCGAGGAGGCGCCGCCGCCCATCGCCAGCTTCTTGCGCGCATCCGACAGGTCGCGCTCGAGCTTCTTGCGCTCTTCCATCAATGAGGCGATGCGCGCCGGCACGTCCTCGACCGAAGTGCGCAGCTCCTGCGCCGCGGTCTTCGCCAGCGCGATGGTGTCGTTGGCATGCTTGCGGGCGTAGCTACCCGTCAGCGCCTCGATGCGGCGGACGCCGGAGGCGACCGCGCTCTCGCTGGTCACCGAGATCAGGCCGATGTCGCCGGTGCGCCGCACATGGGTGCCGCCGCACAATTCCACCGACCAGCCAAACGCGTTCTGGCCCTGCTCGCGCGGGCCCTTGCCCATCGAGACCACGCGGACCTCGTCGCCGTACTTTTCGCCGAACAAAGCGCGGGCGCCGGCTTCGCGGGCGTCATCGACCGCCATGACGCGGGTGGTGACCTCGTCGTTCTCGAGCACCACGTCATTGGCGATGTCCTCGACCCGGGCGAGTTCCTCCGCCGTGATCGGCTTCGGGTGCACGAAGTCGAAGCGCAGCCGGTCCGGCGCCACCAGCGAACCGCGCTGGGCGATGTGGTCGCCGAGCACCTGCCGCAACGCCTCATGCAGGAGGTGCGTCGCGGAGTGGTTGCGCCGGATAGCCGAACGCCTGCCATGATCGACGTCGAGCTGCAGCGCGGTGCCGGCCTTCAGCGTGCCCTGCTCCACCTGGCCGATGTGGACGAAGAGATCGCCGGCCTTCTTCTGGGTGTCGGTGACGCGGAAGGTGACGCCCTCGCCGGTGAGCAGGCCGGTGTCGCCGACCTGCCCGCCGGATTCCGCATAGAACGGCGTCTGATTCAGGACCACCGCGCCGCTCTCGCCGGCCTTCAGGCCGTCGACCTCGGCGCCGTCCTTCGCCAGTGCCGCGACCACGCCCTCGGCACGCTCGGTCTCGTAGCCCAAGAATTCGGTCGCGCCGAGCTTCTCGCGCAGCGGGAACCAGATGCTCTCGGTCGCAGCCTCGCCGCTTCCGGCCCAGGCCGCACGCGCCTTCTCGCGCTGGCGCTCCATCGCGTCGGTGAAGGAGGCCTGATCGACGCTGATGCCGCGCGACTTCAGTGCGTCCTGGGTCAGGTCGAGCGGGAAACCATAGGTGTCGTAGAGCGTGAACGCAGTGTCGCCATCGAACATGTCGCCCTTTTTCAGGCCGGCGCTCTTCTCATCGAGAATGGCAAGACCGCGCTCCAAGGTCTTGCGGAAGCGGGTCTCTTCCAGCCGCAGTGTCTCTTCAATCAGTTTCTCAGCGCGCACCAGTTCCGGATACGCCTGGCCCATCTCGCGGACCAGCGCCCAGACGAGGCGATGCATCAACGGCTCGCGCGCGCCGAGGAGCTGCGCATGGCGCATCGCGCGGCGCATGATCCGGCGCAGCACGTAGCCGCGGCCCTCATTGGAGGGCAGCACGCCGTCGGAGATCAGGAACGAGGAGGCGCGCAGGTGGTCGGCGATCACGCGCAGCGAGGCTTTGTGCTCGCCCCTCGGGTCGGCGCCGGTGAGATCGGCGATCGCGCGGATCAGGGAGACGAACAGGTCGATATCGTAATTGTCGTGGACGCCCTGCAGCACGGCGGCGACGCGCTCCAGCCCCGCGCCGGTGTCGATCGAGGGCTTCGGCAGCGGATTGCGCACGCCGCCCTCGAGCTGCTCGAACTGCATGAACACGAGATTCCAGATCTCGATGAAGCGGTCGCCGTCCTGCTCCGCCGAGCCGGGCGGGCCCCCCCAGACCTTGTCGCCATGGTCGTAGAAGATTTCCGAGCACGGGCCGCACGGGCCGGTATCGCCCATCTGCCAGAAATTGTCGGAGCCGGCGATGCGGATGATGCGCGATTCCGGCAGGCCGGCGATCTTCTTCCAGAGATTGAAGGCCTCGTCGTCATCGATATAGACGGTCGCCGTCAGCTTGTCCTTCGGGAGCCCGAATTCCTTGGTGACCAGGTTCCAGGCCAGCTCGATCGCGCGATCCTTGAAGTAATCGCCGAACGAGAAGTTGCCGAGCATCTCGAAGAAGGTGTGATGGCGCGCGGTATAGCCGACATTGTCGAGGTCATTGTGCTTGCCCCCGGCGCGCACGCATTTCTGCGAGGTGGTCGCGCGCTGATAGGGGCGCTTCTCGACGCCGGTGAAGACGTTCTTGAACTGCACCATGCCGGCATTGGTGAACATCAACGTCGGGTCGTTGCGCGGAACCAGCGGCGACGACGGCACGATCTCGTGGCCGTTCTTCGCGAAGAAATTCAGAAAGGTCGACCTGATGTCGTTGACGCTGCTCATAGCCATCCAATCGGAAAAGGGGCCCGGAATCCGCCACAAAAGGGTTAATCTTCCGGCCGAACGCTTTTAGACAAGGCGCACGGCGGTGTCCAGAAACTGTGCAAGCACATCATAGGCTTGCCGCGATCGCGTAAACCGGCCGTTGATAGTTGCCGCAGCCGCGTTGACAGCCTTGGCCGCGTCGTGTTTCCCTCTTATCTAGTATCAGTCACGTCGGGAGAGACCGGCCTTGAGCCGGCGCCGAAGGAGCAACCGCCCCGGAAACTCTCAGGCAAAAGGACCGCGTGACCACTGACATCTGGAAAGAGGTGCGTGAGGCTTCAAGCCGGACGTACCCGCCGACGGGATAATACTCTCAGGCAAAGCGACAGATGGGGCTTTTGGGTTTCCAGGGGATGGTCCCCAGGGAACCGCGAGGGCCCTGCAATGCTTGCGCGAGACGAATCCGACCTCAAACGCACTCCGCTTTATGCGCTGCACCTCGCCCGCGGAGGCAAGATGGTGCCGTTCGCGGGCTACGAGATGCCCGTGCAGTATCCCGCCGGGGTGCTGAAGGAGCACCTTCATACGCGCGCCGCCGCCGGGCTGTTCGACGTCTCCCATATGGGCCAGCTCGCGCTGCGGCCGAAATCCGGCAAGGTTTCCGACGCAGCTTTGGCGCTGGAGCGGCTGGTGCCGCAGGACATCCTCGGCGTCGCGCCAGGACGGCAGCGCTATGCCCAGTTCACCAACGCCGACGGCGGCATCCTCGACGACCTCATGGTCGCGAATTTCGGTGATCACCTGTTCCTGGTGGTGAATGCGGCCTGCAAGGCCGAGGACGAGGCGCATCTCCGGCGACATTTGTCCGATGCCTGCGATATCGATTCGCTGTCGGGCCGCGCGCTGATTGCGCTGCAGGGGCCCAGGGCCGAATCGGCGCTGGCGAAAATTTGTGCAGACGCGCCGTCGATGAAGTTCATGGACGCCGGCCCGCGCCGCGTCGCTGAGTTCGACTGCTTCGTCTCCCGCTCCGGTTACACCGGCGAGGACGGGTTTGAAATCTCCGTTCCCGTGGAGCATGCCGAAGCGCTGGTGACCCAACTCCTGGATAATCCGGATGTGCTGCCGATCGGGCTCGGCGCGCGCGACAGCCTCCGGCTGGAGGCCGGGCTCTGCCTCTACGGCCACGACATCGACACCACGACCACGCCGGTCGAAGCCGCGCTGGAATGGTCGGTCCAGAAGAGCCGCCGCAAGGGCGGCGCCCGCGCCGGCGGCTTTCCGGGCGCGGACAAGATCCTCGACCAGTTCGAGCATGGCGCCCCGCGCCGCCGCGTCGGCTTGAAGGCGCAGGGACGCGCGCCGGTGCGCGAGGGTGCGCCGCTGTTTGCCGATGCTGATACGGGCGAGGCGATCGGCAAGGTGACGTCGGGCGGCTTTGGCCCCAGCCTCAATGCACCGGTCGCGATCGGCTACCTGCCCACCCCGCTCTCCGCCATCGGCACCAATGTTTTTGCGGAGGTGCGCGGCCAGCGCCTGCCGCTTGCGGTCGCCGCCACGCCTTTCGTTCCCAACACCTATAAACGCTAGAGGACACTTTTCATGACGACGCTCTACACGTCCGACCACGAATGGCTCAGCATCGAGGGCGATGTCGCCACGATCGGGATCACCGATTACGCGCAGCAACAGCTCGGCGACGTCGTGTTCGTCGAGCTGCCGAAGGTCGGGCGCGCGCTAAAGAAGGCGGAAGCCGCCGCCGTCGTCGAATCCGTGAAAGCGGCCTCCGACGTGTACGCGCCGATCTCGGGCGAAGTGCTCGAGGTCAATGACGCGCTCGCCGCCGAGCCGGCGCTGGTCAATTCGGATGCCGCAGGCAAGGCCTGGTTCTTCAAGCTGAAGATCGCCGACAAGGGCGAACTCGGCGGCCTGATGGACGAAGCCGCCTACAAAGCCCACACCGCCTGAGAGGTTGCCATGAACGCGCCGTTCAAACCGACCAGTGAAGCCGCGGCCACCTTCGTGCGCCGCCACATCGGCCCCTCGCCGCGCGACGTCGACGCGATGCTGCAGACCGTCGGCGCCACCAGCCTTGCCGCGCTGATGGGCGAGACGCTGCCCTCCTCGATCCGGCAGAAGGCCCCGCTCGATCTCGGCCGTGCGCTGAGCGAGACCGAGGCGCTGGCCCACATGACCGAGCTGGCCGCGCAGAACCAGGTGTTCACCTCGCTGATCGGCCAAGGCTACTCCGGCACGATCCTGCCGGCGGTGATCCAGCGCAACATCCTGGAAAATCCGGCCTGGTACACGGCCTACACGCCCTATCAGCCCGAGATCAGCCAGGGCCGGCTGGAAGCGCTGTTCAACTTCCAGACCATGATCTGCGACCTCACCGGGCTCGACGTTGCCAACGCCTCGCTGCTCGACGAGGCAACCGCTGCGGCCGAAGCGATGGCCCTTGCCGAGCGACACTCGCAGGTCAAGGCGCAGGCATTCTTCGTCGACCACGAAGTCCATCCGCAGACGCTCGCGGTGCTGCGCACCCGCGCCGAGCCGCTGGGCTGGAGCCTGATCGTCGGCGATCCCCTCACCGATCTCGACAAGGCCGACGTGCTCGGCGCCCTCCTGCAGTATCCGGGCACATCAGGCGCGGTGCGCGACCTGCGGCCCGTGATCGCAGCGCTGCGTGCCAAGGGCGCGCTCGCGATCGTCGCCGCCGATCTTTTGGCACTGACGCTGCTGGCGTCGCCGGGCGAACTCGGCGCCGACATCGCGATCGGCTCGGCGCAGCGCTTCGGCGTGCCGATGGGCTATGGCGGCCCGCATGCCGCCTACATGGCGGTGCGCGATGCGTTGAAGCGCTCGCTGCCCGGCCGCATCGTCGGTCTGTCAGTGGATTCGCGCGGGATGCCTGCCTACCGGCTGGCGCTGCAGACCCGCGAGCAGCATATCCGCCGCGAGAAGGCGACCTCCAACATCTGCACCGCACAGGTGCTGCTCGCCGTTATCGCCTCGATGTACGCGGTCTATCACGGCCCCGAGGGCCTCACTCATATCGCGCGCAATGTGCATCGCCGCGCGTCCGTGCTGGCGGCGGGATTGCGCAAGCTCGGCTTTGCGCCGACGCGCGAGGCGTTCTTCGACACGCTGACCGTCGAGGTCGGCGCGAAGCAGAGCGAGATCGTCGCTCGCGCGCGCACGGAGAAGATCAATCTGCGGATCGGCGACAGTACGCTCGGCATCGCCGTTGACGAGACCACGACGCCCGAAATCATCGAGGCGGTGTGGCGCGCATTCGGCGGTACGCTTGCCTATGCCGGCATCGAGACGGGCGCGCGCGAGGCGCTGCCAACGGAATTGAAGCGCACCACCGCGTTCCTGACCCATCCCGTGTTCCACGCGCATCGCTCCGAGACCGAGCTGCTCCGCTACATGCGCAAGCTGAGCGATCGCGACCTCGCGCTCGATCGCGCGATGATCCCGCTCGGCTCCTGCACGATGAAGCTGAACGCGACCACGGAGATGGTGCCGCTGACCTGGCCGGCGTTCGGCAGCCTGCATCCGTTCGCGCCGGCAGATCAGGCCAAGGGCTATCAGGCGCTGTTTACGCGATTGGAAAAATGGCTGTGCGACATCACCGGCTATGCCGCGGTGTCGCTGCAGCCGAATTCCGGGGCGCAAGGCGAATATGCCGGCCTGCTCGCGATCCGCGGCTATCATGCCGCGCGCGGCGAGGCGCATCGTAAGATTTGCCTGATCCCCTCCTCCGCCCACGGCACCAATCCGGCATCCGCCGCGATGGCCGGCATGGACGTCGTGGTGGTCGCCTGCGATGCGCGCGGCGACGTCGATGTCAACGATCTCCGCGCCAAGGCGGAGAAGCATTCGGCGAATCTTGCGGCTGTGATGATCACCTATCCGTCGACGCATGGCGTGTTCGAGGAGCACATCAGCGAGATCTGCGATATCGTGCATGCCCATGGCGGACAGGTCTATCTCGACGGCGCCAATTTGAACGCGCAGGTCGGACTGTCGCGGCCCGGCGATTACGGTGCCGACGTCAGCCATCTCAACCTGCACAAGACGTTCTGCATCCCGCATGGCGGCGGCGGCCCCGGCATGGGCCCGATCGGCGTGCGGGCGCATCTGGCCCCTTATCTGCCCCGCCATCCCGCAACGGACGGCGGCACGCCGCACCCGGTCGGGCCGGTGTCGGCCGCGCCGTTTGGCTCAGCGTCGATCCTGACCATCTCCTACATCTACATCCTGATGATGGGCGGCGAAGGCCTGACGCGCGCCACCGAGATCGCGATCCTCAATGCCAACTACATCGCCGCGCGCCTGCAGGCGCATTTCCCGGTGCTGTACCGCAACGCCAAGGGCCGCGTCGCGCATGAATGCATCGTCGATCCGCGGCCGCTGAAGACCTCGGCGGGCGTCACCGTCGACGACATTGCAAAACGCCTGATCGATTACGGCTTCCACGCGCCGACCATGAGCTTCCCGGTGCCGGGCACGCTGATGATCGAGCCGACGGAATCGGAATCCAAGGCCGAGATCGATCGTTTTTGTGATGCCATGATCGCGATCCGCCAGGAGATCGCCGAGATCGAGAGCGGCCGCTTCAAGGTCGAAGCCTCACCGCTCCGGAACGCGCCGCACACCGTGCACGATATCGCCGACGACGAATGGAATCGCGCCTATAGCCGCACTGAGGGCTGCTTCCCCGACGGCGTCTCTCGATCAGACAAATATTGGAGCCCGGTTGGCCGCGTCGACAATGTCTACGGCGACCGCAACCTGGTGTGCTCCTGCCCGCCGGTGAGCGATTACGCGCAAGCTGCGGAATGAGGTGACCCCGTCATTCCGGGGCGCGCAAAAGCGGGCCCCCGGAATCTCGAAATTGCAGAATTGTAGGATGGGTAGAGCGCAGCGAAACCCATCGCGCCCGTGCGCTTGGCGGCAATGATGGGTTTCGCTGCGCTCTACCCATCCTACGGCCGTGTCACGGCGCGACGAGCCTCGGATTCCAGCGCCAGAGGTTATCGTTGGTCAAATGTGTGCCGCCCCACCAGCGGTCGATCGGGTTGTGGCGGCTGAAATCTTCCTTGTGGGCGACGACGGCCTTGCCAAACTTAGTGAGCGACAGCCGGCTACGCAGGAGCGCCGTATGCCGGTCCCGCAAGTTATCCCGTCTGATCGTCCGCAGCTCTTCGTCGAGTCCCGCGACCGCAGGGGTCGGGCCGAGCCCAAGCCCGTCAAGCAGGTAACCCCGCTCCCACTCGTTGAAGACGCGCGTTTGGCGAAGCTTCCTGAGGTGGAAAAGCGGGTTGATGTTCGCATAGCCCCTTGAGATCAGCTCCAGCATCCGCATTTCCGTAGCACCCAGCCCGGTGGAAGCCGAGGGAAGCTCTTCGAGCAGATCAATCAGAGTTCGCCTGAGCATCGGCAGCGCACTCAAATCCTTGCCCAGGAGGTGAAAGCAAGGTTCTGACGTCGGCGCCCTATACGCCTGCCAGCTCATGCTTCCCGTTTCAAGCATTGCCCCGGTAACATCGACTTTGCGAACGTGCTGCGCGGCCGGCCCCTCGTGGTCCATCATGATCAGATCGAAGTCGACAATGCGCAACTTCAACTTGGCTGCTGTTTCCGGGTAGGAACGAAAGAAATCAAGCAGCAAGATCAGCTTCAACTGATCATCGGGCTCTGGATCAAACCATAGTTCGATAGTCTTGTATGGCTTGCAGAAGTCGACCAAGGCGAGGTCCTTGCGAGCTTCGCTGTCGTTGCGAAACTCGCCGACGAAGTCCGACCAATGAGATCCCGGACCGTGTTGCTCCGAACGCGCGGCGACATAGGTGGCGAGATCGTCGGGAGACGGCAAGCGCCCCCATACAAGACGAGTGGTGAAAGGAATGACAGCTTCAGCGAGGTCCATGCGCATGAGGCCGTAGCCGGACGAACTGGTCAGGATCAGGCGCTTCATGGCCCCCTCGGCAATCGCGCAAAAAACAAAACGGGCGCCGAAGACGTCGGCAACTCAACGTCCTCAGCGCCCGCTTCCCGCGAAGAAATCGGATATTTCGAAAAAACTTACTCTTCCGCCGGCTCCTCGCCGTCGGCGTCACGCTCGGGGGTGCCCGCGAGGATCTGCTCGGCGATCAGGCCGGAGTTCTGCCGGATCGCAAGCTCGATCTTGCTGGTGATATCGGGGTTGGAGCGGAGGAACGCCTTGGAGTTCTCGCGGCCCTGACCGAGCCGCTGGCTGTCATAGGAGAACCAGGCGCCGGACTTCTCGACGATGCCGGCCTTGACGCCGAGGTCGAGGATTTCGCCCATCTTGGAGACGCCTTCGCCATACATGATGTCGAACTCGACCTGCTTGAACGGCGGCGCCAGCTTGTTCTTCACCACCTTCACGCGCGTGGTGTTGCCGACCACCTCGTCGCGCTCCTTGATCGCGCCGATGCGGCGGATGTCGAGGCGAACGGAAGCGTAGAACTTCAGCGCATTGCCGCCGGTGGTCGTCTCGGGCGAGCCGTACATCACGCCGATCTTCATGCGGATCTGGTTGATGAAGATCACCATGGTGTTGGACTTGTTGATGGAGGCGGTGAGCTTGCGCAGCGCCTGGCTCATCAGGCGCGCCTGCAGGCCGGGCAGCGCATCGCCCATCTCGCCTTCGAGCTCGGCCTTGGGCACCAGCGCCGCCACCGAATCGACCACCAGCACATCGACCGCGCCCGAACGCACCAGCGTGTCGCAAATCTCCAGCGCCTGCTCGCCGGTATCCGGCTGCGAGATCAGAAGCTCGTCGATATTGACGCCGAGCTTACGCGCATAGACCGGGTCGAGCGCGTGTTCGGCGTCGATGAAGGCACAGATGCCGCCCTTCTTCTGCGCTTCCGCCACCGTGTGCAGCGCCAGCGTGGTCTTGCCCGACGACTCCGGCCCGTAGATCTCGACGATACGTCCCTTCGGCAAGCCGCCGACGCCAAGCGCGATGTCGAGCCCAAGCGACCCCGACGATACCGTCTCGATATCCATCGAGCGGTCGCTCTTGCCGAGCTTCATCACCGAGCCCTTGCCGAACTGGCGCTCGATCTGGGACAGCGCAGCAGACAGAGCTTTGGATTTATCCATAGAGGATCCTTCGACAATACGCAGCGTAGTGGCGGACATTGGATGTGCTCCTTATGACGGGGATTCGCTAGCGGGACAAACGGGGCGCGATTAAGAAATCGATGGTTTATTGCGTTGGAAATTCTGTACCACCTTTGTTCCATGTTCGCAATATGTTCTTTTTGCCCCCAGCCACTTCGAACCAAACCTGCACCGTCCGAGTTGCCCGTCCATCATCGGCAGCGGATCCGCCCCGTAGGCGTCGGTGGCTGAGAGACCAATCGCGCTCCCGCCTGCATAAATCTGAGGGAGCCCGAAGATGATCGACTGGCGCACTCATATTTGCCGCCCTTCCCGGACACAGGACGATGTCATCGCTACACGGTCGCGCGAGATCGTCGCCCAGTCCTTCGAACTCCTCGAACAAAGTGCAAAGCCTGACACGTTCCTGGGACGTCAAACCTTTGAGCCGTTTCCGAGAGAGGGCGACAATCCGTAGTTCTCCGACCGAGAACGAAGTTCCTTTCGAGCTTAACGCAAGTTAGCGGGCATCCGGGTTTCCTTCCTTGCGAGGGAGCATCTCTTCCGTTCCGGAATTGTCTTTCAGACAGATCAGAACGGGAAATGCCATGAGGAACACGCTGCAAGACCCGCGCTACTGGCGAGAGCAAGCGGAGGAAACCCGTACCAAAGCAGAGTCGTTTGCGTACCGTAGCTCGCGCGAAAGGCTGCTTAAGATCGCCGAAGAATATGAGCGGCTGGCTGTCTACGCCGAGCAATGGCAGTTGCAGCAATAAGGCCGCCATCCCGTCGAGATGGTTGGGAAGAACTAGCAGTCGTGAACTCGACTGCGATCGATCAGGCGCTCGCGCAAAGCTCGTCGCGTGCCTTGCGAAGGTTCCTCGAACACGCGCTCCAGATCGACGCTTGCGCGCAATGGCTTGCTCGCTGGCATCCGATCGCCGCCAACGGCAAGCACTGGAGCGACAGCCCGCGCAGCCTGCAGTCCCATCGCCCAGCTACGATTGCTCCGCCCCGATGACAGCGATCGTCCGCGACTGAAACCCAATGTGGGCGAGCACTGGGTGTCCATGTACCGATCGAGCCCGCGCGGGCGCCGTAGTTCTCCGGACAAGAACAAAGTTCCATCAAAATGTTCGCGATTTGGTGCATCTGCCCGAGAACGCACGAGTTTTCGAACGGGCCTGCTTGACGGTATCCCTCCACACCTGACGGGATCGTAGAGTGCTTCCGGCTCCTCGGACGACAAGTTGCTCGTCGGTCCGGACGCGTCCGAGCTTGCCCAAGGGCCGCCGCGGCTACCACGTTTCGAGATGGTTCCGTCACGCATCGCATGACGCAGTTTGATCGACCGCGTCGGCAACGGCGTGTCCAAGCGGAACTGCCAAACCCTGGGAAAAATATGCAGCCGCTGGAACGGTCGAATTCGATCGATGTTAACCTGCGTTAAACTCGGGGACGGCGATTGAGGTTTGGGAATACCGGGACTGGCGATCGGATCGCGCAAGGCTGCGGCAACTGCCCTTCGGCAGACTGCAAGGTGGCGCAACATTCGTTCGGCCCGGAATACCGCCGGGTGTGCGCGGAGCCTAAAAGATGATCCATAAAGGCGTCGAATATACCGTCACACCGGCCACCCCCGGTGTGTGGAAGTGGCAGTTTCAGATCGGCGATACAATCAAGACCGGCAAGACCGAGGCGAAGCTTCAGTTGCTCGCGATCCGACGGGTTCAGTTACGCATCGACCGCGAGCTGAAGAAAGCCAGCCGCGAAGCGAGCAGCGCCGCAGGCTCATCATTGCGCTGACAGCACTCCCGTAAACAACCGGGATTGATCTTTCCCCCGTCAGGACCTCCACTGAGTTTTTACTCCCAGTGGGTTGCCGGTCGGCGGCCATTGATGCGCCGGTGCCATCTCATGCCGCTCTATTTCTTTCGCATCCGAACCGCCGACGGCACCGGCATCTGCAACGACGGTGCCGAGTTCGCTGATCGCGACGCTGCGTGGAAGGAGATGACGCGTGTCTGCGCCGACATGATCGGCGGCGTGTCGCGTCATCTTCAGGAAAATGCGGAGTGGCAGATAGAACTGCTGGACGAGGCCAAGAGCCTGGTCTTCCGGATCCGGCTGGTCGCGAAAACGCTGGAGTAGATCAACACGGTTTGGGAGTCTGGCTCGTCAATCGGCGCTGGCGAGACGACGCATCGTGAATTCGATCCGGTCGCCGGGCAATTCGCGCCAGCTTTCCACCGCGCTCATATAGGCGGCCTTCGGATACCGGTTGAGGAAGTCGCGCGCCTTCAACCGCGCCTCGTCGCGTGGCAGGGTAAAGGTCTCGCGCAGGAAGCCGTCGCCCCGCTTTCGCCGGGCGGCCATTCGGCTCGCGAGATCACGCGGACGCAAGGCCATGTCGCAATTCCAAACCAGGTGACGACAGGCCAAATATAGGGCGAGCGGAGACCGAATCCGAGTCTCCGCGCGGGCCGGCGCTACTGCTGCGCGCTGCCCGTCTTGGTCTTCGGCTTGGCCGGGGTAGCGGCTTTGGGGGCCTCGCTCCGCACATTACCCCACGGATCGGATGAGGTCTTGGCATCCGGAATCTTCTTCAGCGATTCCCTGTAGGCCTTGTCCCTGACCTGGTCCTGCTCGATCTCGTCCGGCGTCTTCGTCGGCCCGTCGGAAAGCAGATTGATATGGGGGGTCGATATTTGCGCGTAGGCCGGTGTTGCCAGCATCGCCACGACAGCGATGGCGCCCAGAATTCTCATGAAATGCTCCCTTGCTACTCCCCTGGGGATTGGCCTCGCGTATAGCATCGCCCAAGCCGCACCGCAAAGCAGGGCCTCGGGCGCGATCCGGCGCCAAAAGTCTGGCAATTTCAAGCCGGCCGCCCTGCTGTTCCCTTGCCCGAAATGCCCTCTAGAATACCGTCATCATCCAGGGAGAGGAACGAGCACCCCATGCAGCAGGAAGAGGTCACGGAATTCGGCATTGATGATGCGCGGCGGGTGCTGGCCGAGGTCTTCGCCCCCTGGGTGCTCGATCTCAATCTCTCGATCGAGGGCTTTGATGCTGCGCCGCCGCAGGAGGCCGGCGCCGATTGGCAGCCTGGCGCGCTCTTGCGCATGCCGTTCTCCGAACGGCTGTGCCGCAACGGCGGCGTCGTCTGCGGTCAGGCACTGATGGCGTTCGCGGACACCTCGATGGTGATTGCCAACCTCGCCGCCAACCGCAGCTATCGGCCGATGACCACCGTCGACCAGACCACGCATTTCATGCGCGCGGTCAGTGCCGCCGACGTGCTGGCGGACGCCCGCGTCGTCCGCCTCGGCCGCACCATGAGTTTCGGCCGCGTCACGCTGCTCTCCGCCACCGACAACAAGCCGGTGGCGATGGTGTCGAGCGCGTTTGCAATGCTGTGACCGCACAGCATTGCTTAGCGAGCATCGCTCCGGCGACGCCAGCGCCACGCCCCAGCCGCCATGAGCGCAACAACGAGCCCCGCCGAAATCGCACCGCCAAGGAAGCGTCCGCCCGGCCGGTCGATCGTGCGCGACCACAGCGATGGCGCTTCGCCCTGCCGCGGCAAACGGAAAGCCACTACGCTGTCGCCGATCGTGGTGCCCGCTTCCGAATGGCCGCCGGCGCTGATCACGACATATTGCTCGCCCCTCCACAGATAGGTCATGGGATTGGCAACGCCGGGCACCGGCAGCCGGCCCTGCCACAACTCCCGGCCGGTTTTGGCATCGAACGCGCGCAGATAAGCATCCATCGCGCCGGTGAAGACGAGCCCACCCGCGGTGACCACTACGCCATTCACCAGCGGCATGCCCCAGGGGCGTGCAATGCCGAGCGGCGCGCGATCCTCCGTCGTGCCGACCGTCGAACGCCAGAGAATCTTGCCGGCCCTCAGGTCAACCGCGACCATCTCGCCCCAGGGTGGCTTGTTGCACAGCAATCCGAGCGGCGACATCACCACTGCGCGCGACATCGCGAAAGGCGCGCCCTCCTGCCGGCCGAAATCATGGCCGGGCGGCGGATTGAAGCCAATCGCCTGCTCGCGCGGGATCAGCTTCACCAGATGCACGGCACGGCTGACATTGGCGTAGAGGATCTGATGGACCGGATCGAACGCGACGCCGCCCCAGTTCACGCCGCCGCCGGTGAATGGAAACAACAGCGTGCCTTGCGTCGATGGCGGCGTGTACAGGCCCTCGCTGCGCGCGCTTGCAAATTGCTCCTTGCAGGTGGAGCGGCCGAGCAGCGGAAACGGATCGAACGCGTCGTCGACCGAGATCTTCTGTGGCACCAGCGTCGGCACATGGGTCGGGAATGGCTGCGTCGGCGAAGGCCTCTCGCCCTCCGCCGTGCCTTGCGGCACCGCGCGCTCCTCGACCGGCCACACCGGCCTGCCGCTGTTACGGTCGAGCACGAAGAGGAAGCCTTGCTTGGTCGGCTGGATCACGACATCGCGCATCGCTTCGCTGACATCGATCCGCGCCAGCGTCGGCTGCGCCGGCAGGTCGTAGTCCCATAGATCGTGATGCACGGTCTGGAACGACCACACCAGTTCACCCGTCTCGATCCGCAGCGCGACGACCGAGTTGGCATGCTCGTTGTTGCCCGAACGCTTGCCGCCCCAGAAATCCGGGCTCGGCGACGTCGTCGGCAGGAACAGCAGGCCGCGCACTTCATCCACCGACATCGGCGCCCAGACATTGGCGTGGCCCGCCTCAATGCCGTCATGCCGCAGCGGATCGAAATTCCAGCGCGGTGCTCCGCTGCGCGCATCGAAGGCGCGCACCACGCCGCGCGGTGCGTCGACGCGGCGGTTGTCGCCGATCGCAGAGCCGACCACGATCACGCCGCGGCCAACCACCGGCGGCGAGGTCACCTGAAATTCGCCCGGCCATTCCAGCGTCATGCCGATATCGAGCCTGACCTCGCCGGCATTGCCGAAACCGGTGCAACGAATCCCGCTCTTGGCATCGAGTGCGATCAGACGGGCATCGTTGGTGCCCATGAATATCCGCGATCGGCAAACGGCCCCCGCAGGCGCATTGTCGTCGACCCAATAGGCGACGCCGCGGCAGACATAGCGGTTGGCGGGACGCTGGCGGGTGCTGATACCGGGATCGTAGCGCCACTTCTGCGCGCCGCTCCCGGGATCGAGCGCGATCACCTCGTTGAACGGCGAGCAGAACACCAGGCTGTCTTCGACGAACAGCGGCGTCGCCTGGAATTTCGTCCGCCGCATCACCTCTGGCGCGCGGCGGTCGAGATCGCCGGTCCGGAATTCCCAGGCGCGGATCAGGTTGGCGACATTGTCAGGCGTGATCTCTTTGAGCGGCGAGAAGCGCGATCCGCCGCGATCGCCACCCCAATGCTCCCATGCAAGGGCCGGCGTCGCGACACACAACACGGCAAGCAGGCGGACGAGATGGCGCATGGCGTCCCGCTGAAGATGCGGTCATGGACTGCTGCATCTTCCCCGGATGATTTACGCCATTACCTGGTCAGTATCCACTCCTGCGACCGCTCCAGCCATCGCCGCCGCGGCCGCCATAGCCACCATAGCCGCCGGGCCGGCCATAGCCACCGCCGACGCCGATCCCGATTCCGATCGAGACCGGCGGTCCGGCGGGTTCGTAGACGACGCGCGGCGGCGGACGGCGCACGACCACGACGTCCTCCTCCTCGACGAAGCGGCGCGGCGGCGTGCTGGCGCGCTTGGGCGGCGCCGGCTCGGCGCGCTTCCTGGCCGGCGTATCAACCCTCTTGATCGGCGCCGGTTGCGACGGCGCGTTGCAGGGACAGGTCAGCGCGGCGTTGGTCGCGGGCACGCTGACGGGCGCTGCGAGAGCCAGCGCCATGTTCGGGCGGTTGCGCTGCCGCTCCTCCAATTTGCGCGCGGTCGCGGTGAGATCGCTGTCCGGATATTGCGCGAGGAACGCGCGATAACCGGCCGCGGTGTTGATCAGGACGGCCTTGTTCCAGGCCACCATGCGGCGATGGCGATCGAGCCAATCACGCGCCTGCAGCCCGCGCGGCGTCGAGGCATAGAGCGCAGCAAAGGCTTCATAGGCCTCGTCGGTGCCGTCGGCGACGATGATCTCATTGGCCGTGTCGACCGGCTTGCCCTGCAAATCGCGCTTCCACTCCTCGACCGTGCGCTTGGCCGATGCGAGTTTCGGCGCGGCAGTGTTGGTGCCGGCGGCATCAGCTACGAAGCGGAAATCTTCGGTCAACGACGAACTGTCCCACGGCGTCTGCCGGCCAGCCGTCGCCTTGTTCACCGCGACACGAACGCGCTTGAGGGTCTCCTCGATCCGCGCCGGCTCTTTCGCTGCCGCGAGCAGCGCCGTCGTGTAGGGACTGTTGCTGCCGTCGCCGTCTTCGGCTTCCGCACCAGGCGAGGTCGAGAACGACACGAAGGTGCCGGGCGCGCCGGTCTTGGCGTCGACAATCGCAAGTCCCTGGCCGGCGCTCTTGAGCTGCGGGAATGGATTGTTGCGGCACGCATCGAGCAGAAGGATGCGCATCTTGCTCGGCACCGAATTCAGCGTGTTCAGGACATCATTGAGGCGCACCGCCTGGATCGGAATGTCGGCCTCGCGCTTCGGATCGACGTCGGTCGGAACGAGGAAATTCTCGCCATCGACCTGCAGGCCGTGTCCGGCATAGAACACCAGCGCCACCGTGTCGGCGCCCTTCGCCGCGACGTCGCCGGCGAATTCGCTGACTTTGGCCCGCAATTCATTCTGCGAGAGGTCGGACGCCGATAGCACCTGGAAGCCCGAATCGGTGAGAAGTTGCGTCATCGCCTTGGCGTCATTGGCCGGGTTGGGCAGCACCGGCACTGATTTGTAGGCGGATTGTCCGATCACCAGCGCTAGCCGGTTCTCGGCCAAAGCGGGACAGGCGCCGAGCAGCACGGCAGCGGAAACAAGCAGTCTGGCGAGCGAGCGGCGCGACATCGAACGATCTCCGGCAATGCGATGGCTTGCCGGATTGGTCGTGAGGTTTGACGGCAAGGTTCATGCGCCGGCTCACGTGTCGCACGACCCCATCGACATTGCCGCATTATTCGACGATGGATTGCCGTCAGATCACTTCGATTTCTTCGCAGGCTCCGTCGGCCGCGCCACGCCCCAGGGATCGTATTTCTCCTTGGGCTCGGGGATGCGTTCGAGCGCGGCCTTGTAAGCCTTCTCGTCGACCTTCGGCTTGCTGTCCTGCTTGCTTCCGGCCGCGTCGCCGCGATGCCGCTTGCCGCCCATCTGGGCATGGGCTGGCATCGCCATCAGCGCCAATACCGCCGCGGCGACCGTTAACTTGCGCATTGTTACTCTCTCCCTGCCACTCCGCCCCGGTATCTTCATACTGGAAAACGGCAGCATGGCGTGCCCCGGACCAATTCAGCAATAGTTGATCGATAGCGCGCCGTTCGGGGGCAGCCAAGTTTATTCGCGCAGGGTAAGTACCTCGAATGGGGTGGGACAACGCTCGCATTACATTGCTGTTAGGTTTGGCGGCTACGCTGGCCGGTTGCGGCTTCGTGGATAGCCGCTCGCCGCTGCCAATGCCGGCGTTCTTGCGCGCCAGGGAGGCCGAGCCGCCGCCGCTTGAAGCGCCGCCCGATATCAAGCGGCTAGTCAGCGAAAAACTGGACTCGGTGTTCGTATCGACGTCGCGTCCCGCCAATGTTCGTGTCTCGCAGCCGCTGCACGATCTGCGCGGACTGGGATGGACCGCCTGCGTGCGCGCTGAACTGACATCGGTGATGGGCCAGCCCTTGGGCACGCAGACCTATCGCGTCTTCATCAATGAAGGCGCCATCGCCGACCGCCGCCGGATCGACAGCGACGATACTTGCGCGACGGAGAATTACGAGCCGATCTGATCTCTGTTCGCCGACGACTGAATTGTTCCACCTCGGTACAAGCGCGCGCGCAACGGAACCGATCGCGCCAAGCCAGTTCCTTCGGAACGAAACCCTCCGCGCAGCTTTGTCAGCCGAGAGGGCAGTATCTTATGCGGAGGCGGAACCATGAAGACATTTGCAATCGCTTTGCTGGCCGGCGTCGGCGCGTTGTCTGTCGGCAGCGCTGCCAAGGCCACCGACATCTATAGCACCACGGACTACAGCAACCCTGAACTCGTGCAGCATGTGCGCATGGTGTGTGACGATGACGGGAACTGCTATCGCACCCGCGGCGGCAGGCGCGTGATCGTCCGCGATTCCTACAACTACATGCCGCGCGAGCGTTACATCGAGCGCCGCGAATATCGCGACCGCGATTACTACGATGGCGGCCCGCGCGCGGGTGTCGGCATTCGAACGCCCGGCGGGACCGTGGGTATCGGCGTCGGTGACGATCGCTGGTAGGCACTGAACAAGACAAAAGGGGCCGCCGAACGCATTTCGGCGGCCCCTTTTTGGTGAACGATCCGTTAACAGTACCGCTTAAATTGCAGCGCCGAACCAACCGTATTTTGCATTTCTTCCGCTAGCTTTCCGGTAAGCGCGATCACGAGGGGCGACGTTGACAGTCCCTCCATCGCTCACGCACGGGGAAGCGGGGAAAGTGGCCGAGATCGCCGACAAAGCGGTTATTGATCGCGCATCGACCGACGATGCCATGCCTGCGCATGCGCCGGCGAGCGGCAGTCCCGCGCTCGCGCCGCTTGCCGATATTCCCATGAGCCAATGGCGCGCGCTCGCCGAGCACGTGGCCGAGCCGAATGCCTACTACCTGCCGGATTGGGTCTTGGCGGTGAGCGCCTCCGCTCGCGGCCGCACAGGCGCGCTCGCGCTCAGCGCCTTCAGCGATGCTCCGCTCGCCTATGACGGACCGGCGCGGATGACCGGGCTGTTGCCGGTCGTCTCGCTGTGGCGCGCTTATAAAATCCCCCTGCCCGCGCTGGTGAGCGCACAGCCCTATGGCACGCTGTGCACGCCGCCGCTCGATGGCGACGTCACTGAGGCAGCAGCGGAGCGGCTGATGCAGGAAGCGCGCAAGGCTGGTGCGCATGCGCTGATCCTGCGTGACATGTCGCTGGACGGCAAAGCGATGCGGGCCTTCACCGAAGTGCTGCGGCTGAACGGCATGCGTCCGCGCCTGATGCAGTCATGCCTTCGCGCCTGCCTCGACGCGACGCGCAATGCGGACGAACTGCTGCTCGAAGCACTCGGAACCAAGAAGCTGAAGGAGCTGCGCCGGCTACGTCATCGTCTCAACGAACACGGCGCGGTGCATTTCGAGGTGGCGCGCTCGCCCGATGACGTCGCAGCCGCGCTCGAAACCTTCCTCATCCTCGAAGCCAGCGGCTGGAAAGGCAAGCGCGGCACCGCGCTCGTCCAGCACGATGGCGACGCCACCTTCATCCGCCGCGGCACGGTGGCGCTTGCCGAAACCGGCCAATGCGAGATCGTAACGCTCCGCGCCGCCGACACCGCGGTCGCAGCCGCGATCGTGCTGCGGCACCAGGAGCGCGCGTTCTATTTCAAGCTCGGCGTCGACGAGCGCTTTGCCAAATATTCGCCGGGCGTGCAGTTGACGCTCGATCTCACCCGCCATCTCTGTGGCGATCCGGCGATCCGCTCGGCGGATTCAACCGCGGCGCCCGACCATCCCATGATCAACCCGATCTGGCGCGGGCGCCTTGCCATCGGCGACGTCCTGATCCCGCTGCGGCGACACGATCCGCTCGTGCCAATGATCCATACCGCCCTGGCTGTGCACCGTTTTGCGGAGGAAGCCGCACGTAGCGGTGTTCGGTTCATCAGAAATCGCGGCAAGTCCCATTAGCAATCGTAGCCCGGGTGAAGCGCAGCGTAACCCGGGGCCGCTCGCCCTGGTGAAGCAGCCGTCCCGGGTTGCGCTGCGCTCCACCCGGGCTACGGGTCACGGCATTCGTCCCGCAACTCATTGCAACGGCGAGTGTGGCGCGGGCAGCATGATGGTCGAGTGCATCTCGTCGAGCAGCGGGCCGCCTTTGGCGAGGAATTCCTGCCATGCCGGATCTTTCAAGGCGTTTGCGCGGGCTTCAACGCGGGCGTTGAGGCTGGGGTAAGCCCAGATGTGGCAGACTTCGTTCGGCTGGCCTGCCTCGGTCTGCCAGAGGCCGACGATCTTGGAGTATTTCTCGCGCGCCGGCAGCGCCTCCATGAGCGCTTCGAGCCATAGTTTGATCGCGCCGCCCGGCCTGGCGCGATAGTTGCGGAATTCATAGATGTTGCCCGTCGATGCCGGAGCAACCGGTGGCTTCACCGCGTTGAGCAGGCGGATATCCTGACGCTGCAGCAGCGGGCGGATCAGCGGAACATACTCGCCGGTCCAGCGCGGATTTTTGGCGAGTCGGCCGCGCAGCCTGCTCCGCTCGTCAAAATCCTTATAGCTCCACAGGTGCATGACCTGATTGAGTGGACCGATCTCGGTCGTCCAATAGCCTTCGAGCTTGCCGTAGTCATCCTTGCGGATGTCGCGCGACACGGTGCTCGCTGCTTTCACCACCTCGCCGAGGGTCCCGGGCTTCACCGTGTAGGTCCGGAGCTCATAGAGCATGACGTTCTCCCAATTTTCTTTTGATGTTTTTTGGTTCGTAGCCCGGGTGAAGCGCAGCGTAACCCGGGACTCTCGAAGACGCTGATGCAGGTGTCCCGGGTTGCGCTACGCTCCACCCGGGCTACGGGCGCTACTCCGCCGCCTCGGCGTTGATCTCGGCCGATACCTGGCGGATGGCGCGGGCGAGTTGCTCCGCCGGCTGCGCGCCGGAAACCGCGTATTTCTGTGCGAACACGAAGGTCGGCACGCCGGAGATGCCCTTGTCGGACGCCTCCTGTGCCTGCGACGAGATCAGCGCGACATCTTCGTCGGTTGCGAGGCGCCTGCGCACGTCATCGGCATCGAGCCCGACATCCGCCGCTGCCTGCACCAGCACGTCGATGTCGGTGAGGTCGCCCCCGTCGCGGAAGTAAAGCTCCATCAGCCGCTGCTTCATCTCGGCGGCCTTGCCCTTGGCCTCCGCCCAATGGATCAGCCGATGGCAATCGATGGTGTTGGGCTGGCGCTTGACGAGATCCGGGTGATAGGTCAGCCCCTCCTCGCCCGCGGCGGTGACGATACGCCCGGCGATGCCCTTGTAGGCCTCGACCGAGCCGAACTTCGCGGTGAGATATTCGTCGCGGCTGATGCCCTCGCGCGGCACCCAGGCGTTGAGGAAGAACGGGCGCCAGCGCACTTCAACCGGCACATCCGGCACCAGCTTGAGTGCATTCTCGATCCGCCGCTTGCCGATATAGCACCAGGGGCAGACGACGTCGGAAACGATGTCGAGGCGAAGCGGCTTCAGGGTGCTCATCGGGCGTTCCTCCGCTGGAAAGACGCAGAGATAAGCCGCGAAGGGAACCCCGACAACCCGCTATTTCATGGCGTCAGCCATCTGCTTCAGCCGCTCGGCGGTCAGATCGTCGGCGGGAAAGAAGGTTTCCAATGCCAGTTCCGACAGCGTGATATCGACCGGCGTGCCGAATACCATGGTGGTGGAGAAGAAGCTCAACACCCCGCCATCGTGGCGCAGCTTGAGCGGGATCGCGACATTGTCCGGCGGCAGCGGCCCTGAGCGTGCCGGGATCGGATAGCTCTTCAGGTCCTGATAAAGCCTCAGCAATTCCGGATCGGCCGTCGCCTCGCATTGCCGGTGCAATCGCTCCAGGAGGTGTCCGGTCCATTCGGCGAGATTGACCGTGCGTGCCGCCAGCCCTTCGGGATGAAAGGCAAGCCGGAGGATGTTGAAGGGCTGGCCGAGCAGCCGCTGCGGAATGCCCTCGAGCAGCGGCGCCACCATGCGGTTGGCGGTGACCAGATTCCAGTGGCGGTCATAGGCCAGCGCGGGGTTCGGCTCATGCGCCTTCAACACCAGATCGATCGCCTGCCGCGCGGATTTCAGCGCGGGATCGTCGAGCGAGCGCTGCGGGAAGGCCGGCGCGAAACCGGCCGCGACCAAGAGCACGTTGCGTTCACGCAAGGGCACCTCCAGCCGTTCGGCCAGCTTCAGCACCATCTCGCGCGACGGCGCGGCGCGGCCGGTTTCCACGAAACTCAAATGGCGCGCCGAAATATCCGCCTCGATGGCGAGATCGAGCTGGCTGAGATGACGGCGCTGCCGCCATTCGCGCAAGTGCTCGCCGACATGGATCGGCCTGGTTGGTTCGGCCCGCGCCGTGGATGCATGTGCGTTCATGGAACGAAAACTACCACGCGGCCTTCGGCCATTCCATTACGTCCGAGGTAATCGAAAGCTCCTACGTGCGAGGTAATCGAAAAGGCGCGCGGACCGGATCATCTTCGAAGGGCACGAGGAGATGACCATGAGACCCGACCCGAGCCCCTTCCCGTCCGCCGCCGACATCATTGCATGGCTGCTCAATCTGGCGACATCGCTGATCGCGCGTTCGCTGCAGCTACCGGAACCGCTGGTCTACTCGACCGGCGTCTACGTCGTCGCGCAGGTGCAGGCCGCCGAGACCAGGGCGGCGAAGCGGCTCTGTCCATTGCGCCTCATGCGTCAGCTCCGCCGGTTATTTCGCTGAATCATCAACCAGGCTGCAAGCTTTCACCAACCGGCTCCAAAAAGAACGGCCGCCCTAAGGGTTCACAGCGTCCGCTCTCTCTGGCGTTAGAGCTCAGGCGCTAGCGTCTTCGCCGCGCCGAAACCGCTCGCCCTTGCCGAGCATCACGCCCTGCGCGCCAGCGATGCCGAGTTCGAGGCTGGCAGCGATCCGCTGCGCGCGCTCGATGAAATGCGCGGCCGCCTCCGGCGGACAGAGTTCGCGGGCGGTCTGTTCGAACAATTCGAGCCAGCGGTCGAAATGATCGCCGTCGACCGGCAGCGGCAGGTGTTTTGCCATCGGCGTGCCGTGATAGCGGCCGGTCATCAGCGCGACCGACGACCAGAATGCGCACATTTGCGACAGATGCGGCCCCCAATCCCGGATGCGTGCTTCGAACACCGGCCCGAGCACCGCATCGGCACGAACCTTGTCATAGAAGCCGTGCACGAGGCGCTCGATCATGGCCTCGGTGATGCCGGTCCTGGCGACGATGTCGGCCGTGATCTGCTCGCGCCGCTCTGCCCCTGTCATGCCAGCTCTCCTCAAATAGGTATTTTAAATACCCATTTAGGATAGTATGGCAGGTTCGCAAAACCGGATTTTTGCGGGGCTCCCATGCGCCTCACTCTGTTCACCGATTTCGCCCTGCGCGCCCTGATGCGGCTCGCGGGCGAGCCGACGCGCTCGTTTGCGACCACCGAGATCGCGGCCGAATTCGGCATTTCGCGCAATCACCTCGCCAAGATCGTGCGGAACCTTGCGGACAGCGGCTTCATCACCACCCAGCGCGGGGCTGGCGGCGGTTTTGCGCTGGCACGGCCGCCGCAGGCGATCACGCTCGGCGAGGTCGTGCGCGCGCTGGAGAACGACCAGGCGCTGGTCGAATGTTTTCGTGAGGATGGCGGCGCCTGCGTGCTGACGCCGCGCTGCCGCCTGAAGGGACGACTGGCGGCCGCGCGCGAAGCCTTCTTGCGCGAGCTGGATGCGACGACGCTCGCCGAATGCGCCTATCCGGCGCGGCCAAAAGTGGTCAAGTCAGTTCAGGCGTGAAGGGACGTCGCCGAGCTCTTGCGTTTTCCGGCGACCACCTTCTTGCCGGCAGGCTTGGGGCGGCCAGAGCCGTTCAGATACTTGCCGTTGGCCTTGCCGTTCTTCTTTTTCGCCTTCTCTTTGGCCTTGTCTTGGGCTTTGGCCTTTTCCTTGGCGACCTTCTCGGCCTTGCGTTTCGCCTTGCGCTCGGCCTTCTCCTTCAGCCTAAGCCGTTCCGCCCGCGCCTCGGCGCGCTTCTTCTTGCGCTTCTTCTCGCAGGAATCGCACTTGCAGCCGATCGGCTTCAAATAGGCTTTGAAATAATCGGTGCCGTAGTCGTAGTTGATCTCCTCGCCCGGCTCGATGTTCTTGACGGCGCGGATATAGATCTTGCGCTTGCGCGGCTTGACGTCGGATTCCGAGTTCGGCTTGCAGGAATGGTTGATATAGCGGGCGACGTTCTCGCGGATCGAGCCGTCGATGGTCCAGCGGTTGGTGAGCTCGAACAGATATTTGTTCTCGATCTCGTCCTCTTCCTTCTTCTTGGAATCCAGGAGCGGCCCGAAATAGCGGATGATCCTGCTACCCTTCTTGATCGGCTTGGTGGCGAAAAGGCCGAGTCCGGTGCGGGAACGGCCGACGCGATAGGGTTTATTGGGCGATATCGAGGGCATGGTAATGTTGATTGAACGGACGCTTCGCACGAGCGACGGCTGTGCGGAGCCGCTCTTCTAGGACAATTCAGCGCCGCTGTCAGGTGTTTCGCGCTTGCCGTTGAAGCTTGCCCACAATGAACGCGTCTGAACAAAGCATGATCCGGTCAAGTGGGAAGCGGCTCTCCGAAAAGATCACGCTCAAACAAGGAGATGAGATCACCATCTCATCGCGGTTCCGCTGTGAAGGCTTGCATGATGAAGCTTGTCATAATGCATGCGTATTCGCCATCCTGCTGGCCGGCAGTCTTAACCATTCAAACGCCCAAACATTCAACAGCAGCTACACGTCGACGGCGCCAAAAGACTGCCGCGCGGTCGGTAAACCAACCAATCTCGACCACTTTTAGTTGGCCGGCGGTCGGAAGGCCGAACTGCGCAGCATCGCATCCAGCAGTGTCTCGGCCGATGTGCCCTCAGGCAGCCGCTTCAGAACGTCGGACAGGCGGCCGTCAAGCAGCAGCGTGGTGAAGCCGTGCGCCAGCGACCAGGCACGCACGATCGCAGCAGCCTGGTCGAGCGACAGCTTCTGCTCCTCGATATGCTCGTGGCGGCTTTCGCCGACCGCACCGGCAAGGCCGCCGAAGGCGGCGCTTGCGGCCTCGTGCAGCGAGGGTCTCGACATGTCGAGCCGCTCGGTGCGGAACATCAGGCCGTACATGCCCGGATGCGCCTGCGCATAGGCGATATAGGCCTTTGCGCGCGCCAGCCCCTTCTCCGCAATGGTGGCGCCGCCTGCGACGGCGGTGCGCATCGCATCGTTGAACTGGCGGAAGCCGATAGCGGCGAGCTCGCTGAGCAGGCCGGTCAGGTCGCCGAAATGATGCGTCGGCGCGGCGTGCGAAACGCCGGCCTCGCGCGCCACCGCCCGTAACGTCAGCCCCGCCAGCCCGTCGCGCTCGAGCACGCGCTCGGCCGCTGTCAACAGCGCCTCGTGCAGCGCGCCATGATGGTAGGGCGCCTCGCCCGACCTGCGCTGCCGGCGCGCCGGCCTCGCGGCCGCTTGTTTCGCGGTCTTCCGCGTTCTCGGCGGTGACGCCTTCGCCTTGTTTTCTCTCGACAATCTCGTCATTCGAATCCTTATAGGTGACAATTTTGACACTGTAAAGATTTTGCTTGACGGTGGGCACCACCGCTTGTATCCATATCTTTACAACGTAAAGATCAAAAATGGAGGGAGTGACGATGGTTGATCAGGCGATCGCTGAGACACCGCGGACCAACTTGGCGCCGATCCCTTTTGAAGCGGATGCGCCGTTCCTGAAAATATCGGGCGAGCTGCCACGTGAGCTTAACGGCACGCTCTATCGGAACGGGCCCAATCCGCAATTCGAGTCCCCCGGCGCGCATTGGTTCGTCGGCGACGGCATGCTGCACGCCTTCCACCTCGAGAACGGCCGGGCCAGCTATCGCAATCGCTGGGTGCGGACGCCGAAATGGCAGGCCGAGCATGATGCCGGCCGCGCATTGTTCGGCGGCTTCGGCCGCCAGCTCCCGGATGCGCCGCCCACGACCACCACTGACGGCGGCGTCGCCAACACCAACATCATCTTCCATGCCGGCCGCCTGCTCGCGCTCGAGGAAGGCCATCTGCCGACCGAGATCGAGCCCGGCACGCTGAAGCGGCTTGGCTATTGCGACTATAGCGGCGCCATCCAGGGCCCCTTCACCGCGCATCCCAAGATCGACCCGAAGACCGGTGAGCTCGTATTCTTCGGCTACAACGCCGCGGGCCCTCTGACCCCTGCCCTTTCCTTCGGCTCGGTCAATTCGTCCGGTGTGGTCACACGCTTCGAGCGTTTTGAATCGCCCTATGCCAGCATGGTGCACGACTTCATCGTCACGGAGAACCATCTGCTGTTTCCGATCCTGCCGGTCACCGGCAGCATGGAGCGGGCGATGAGGGGGAAAGCGCCATATGCCTGGGAGCCCGAGAAAGGCGCCTATGTCGGCGTGATGAAGCGGAGCGCCTCCGCGCAGGACATCACCTGGTTCCGCGCCGAGAGCTGCTACGTCTTCCACGTCGTGAACGCCTGGGAGGAAGGCAGCCACATCATCGCCGACGTCATGCAGTTCGAGGAAGCGCCACTGTTCAACCATCCGGACGGCTCGCCGACGGACCCGAAGAAGAACCGCGCGCGCTATTGCCGCTGGACCTTCGATCTCGCCGGCAATACCGACCGTTTCACGCAAACCTATCTCGACGACCTCACCGGCGAATTCCCGCGCATCGACGATCGCCATGCCGGCTATGCTTTCGCCCATGGCTGGTACGCCTGCGCCAATCCTGCACTGCCGATGTTCGGCGCGCTCTCCGGCATCGTGCATGTCGATGGCACGGGCAAGCGCCGCGGCCACTATCTGCTGCCCGCCGGCGACACCATCTCGGAGCCGGTGTTCGTCGAGCGCGGGAGCGATGCGCCCGAGGGCGACGGCTGGCTGCTCGCAGTGGTCTGGCGCGCCCGGGAAAATCGCAGCGACCTCGCCGTGTTCAACGCGCGCGACGTCCAGGCCGGCCCGATCGCACTGGTCCATCTCGGCCACCGCGTACCCGACGGTTTCCACGGCAATTGGGTCGGCGCCAATTGATGACCCCGCGCCCGCTCCCCGTCAGCCCGGGCGTCGCAACGCGATGAACCCGGAATCTGGAGGTCGCGAGCTCGAGATTCCGGGTTCGTGCTATGCGCGCCCCGGAATGATACCCTCATAAAGATCTGAAATCATTGCGATTTACCAGCAACGCCTTCATTTTGACACTGTAAAGATTTTGCTTGACGATTTCTCGCAATACTTTTAGCTTATCTTTACATTGTCAAGATTAGCACAGAGAGGCGGCCATGACGATTTTCCTCATCCTCGCCCCCTATGGTGCCTTCGCAGCCCTGCTGCTGGTGACGTTGGCGACGGCCAGCCTGTTTGCCGCCGCGGCGATCTGCCTCGCGGTCATCGCATTCGACGTGATGCGTGGCCTCTCGATCAAGATCCTCGGCGTCGGCTCGGTGACCACCTTCGCTGCAATCGGCCTCTATGTCGCCTTCGTCGATCAGCACCTCGGCACCGCGTCGGTGAGGTTCGCCGTCGACACTGGCATCTTCGTGGTTTCGCTCGGCTCGATCCTGGCCCGCCGTCCCTTCACGTTGCAATATGCGCGCGAAGTGGTCGACGCCAACACAGTGCAGCAACCCGGCTTCCTGCGCGTCAACTACGTCATCACCTGGGCCTGGACCATCGCGGCGCTGCTGATGATGGTCGGCAACATCGCCATCGTCTACATGCCGAGCCTGCCGCTGTGGAGCGGGCTTCTGATTGCGTTCGCCGCGCGTAACAGTGCCGTCTTCTTCACCAGGTGGTACCCGCATTACCGGATGACGAAATACGGTGCCCATCCGGTCAATGCGTTGCCCACTGCGAACTGAGTATCGCTGGAAGGACACCACGATGAAGGACGTCTTCGCAAGGCTCGCCTCCGATTTCTTCTCGACCATCGTGTTCCTGGCGGTCTATTTCGCCACCAACAACGTTCTGCTCGCGACGGGGATCGCGATTGCCGGCGCGATCGCGCAGCTGGTGCATTCCCGCATCAAGGGCGAGATGCTCGGCTTCATGACCTGGGCGAGCCTGGCGCTGGTGATCGTGCTCGGCAGCGCCACCCTGCTCACCCACGATCTGCGCTTCGTGCTGGCAAAGCCGGCGATTGCGCATTTCGCGATCGGCGCGATCATGCTCAAGCGCGGCTGGATGCTGCGCTACATGCCGCCGATCGTGGTGCAGACCATTCCGGAATATGTCACCCTCGCCGGCTATGCCTGGGCGGTGCTGATGTTTGCGATCGGCGCCGGCACCATCGCGGTGGCCGCGACCGGCGACATCAAGCTATGGGCGACCTATGTGACACTGGTCGCCGCCGGCTTGAAGATCGCCGCCTTCGCGATCCAATACGTCCTCTTCCGCATCATCGTGACGAGCCGGCTGCGCGCGGCGGCCCGCGCTTAATCATCGCAGGGCGGAAATACAGCGTTGGGCTTGCGCGCGCAGATAGGCTATACCCGCCGACCAAGCTTCACCATTGAACCTCGGGGAGACAGGCATGGCGGTGGACGGAAACTGGAATCTCACCATGAGCACGCCGATGGGCGATCGTCAGGCGACCCTGTCGCTGAAGAACTCGGGCGGCACGCTCACGGGCACGCAGGGCGCAGAAGGCAGCTCGGCCGAGATCTTCGACGGCACCGCCAACGGCGACGATGTCGCCTGGAAGGTTTCCATCACCAACCCGATGCCGCTCACGCTCGAATTCACCGGAAAGGTGACGGGCGACAGCATCGCCGGCGAAATGGGCATCGGCCCGATGGGCAGCTTCCCGTTCACGGGGACAAGGGCGTAAAGCGGCGCCATTATGGGCGCGGCATTTGCTGCAAACTCAGTCGTCATACGCGGGCTTGACCCGCGTATCCATCTCCTTTGAACGATGGATGGCCGGGTCAAGCCCGGCCATGACACATCGTGAGGCTACGCCTCCTCAACCCAGGTTCAACTCCTTGAAGAAGTCGTTGCCCTTGTCATCGATGATGATGAAGGTTGGAAAATCCACGACCTCGATGCGCCAGATCGCTTCCATGCCGAGCTCGGGATATTCGACCACCTCGACCTTCTTGATGCAGTGCTCGGCGAGGTTCGCCGCGGCGCCACCGATCGAGCCGAGATAGAAGCCTCCGTGCTTCTTGCAGGCTTCGCGCACCGCCGGCGCGCGGTTGCCTTTCGCCACCATCACCATCGAGCCGCCGGCGGCCTGGAACTGGTCGACGAAGGAGTCCATGCGCCCGGCCGTGGTCGGACCGAACGCGCCGGACGCGTAGCCATCAGGCGTCTTGGCCGGACCGGCGTAATAGACCGGATGGTTCTTGAAGTAATCCGGCAATGGCTCGCCCTTCTCCAGCCGCTCGCGCAATTTGGCGTGCGCGGAGTCACGTGCGACGATCATGGTGCCGGTCATCGATACGCGCGTCTTGATCGGATGCTTTGAGAGCGTAGCCAGGATATCCTTCATCGGCTGATTGAGATCGATCTTGACGACGTCGCCGCCAAGCGACTGCTCGACCTGCGGCAGATACTGCGCGGGGTTATGCTCGAGCTCCTCCAGATAGACGCCGTCCTTGGTGATCTTGCCGAGCACCTGGCGGTCCGCCGAGCAGGAGACGCCAAGCCCGATCGGCAATGAAGCGCCGTGGCGCGGCAGCCGGATCACGCGCACGTCGTGGCAGAAATACTTGCCGCCGAACTGCGCGCCGACGCCGAGAGACTGCGTCATCTTGTGGATTTCCTGCTCCATCTCCAGATCGCGGAACGCATTGCCGTCGGGCGAGCCATGCGTCGGCAGCGCGTCGAGATAGCGGGCGGACGCGAGCTTCACCGTCTTCATGCAAAGTTCGGCCGAGGTGCCGCCGATCACGATCGCGAGGTGATAAGGCGGGCACGCCGCGGTGCCGAGCGTGAGGATCTTCTCCTTCAGGAACGCCAGCAGCCGATCCTTGGTCAAGACAGACGGCGTCGCCTGGAACAGGAAGCTCTTGTTGGCGCTGCCGCCGCCCTTGGCCATGAACATGAACTTATAGGCATCATCGCCCTCGGCGTAGATCTCGCACTGCGCCGGCATGTTGTTGGCGGTGTTCTTCTCCTCATACATCGACAGCGGCGCCACCTGCGAATAGCGCAGGTTGCGGCGCAGGTAGGCGTCGCGCGCGCCTTCCGACAGCGCCGCCTCGTCATCGCCCTCGGTGATGACGTTGCAACCCTTCTTGCCCATGATGATCGCGGTGCCGGTGTCCTGGCACATCGGCAGCACGCCGCCGGCGGCGATATTGGCGTTCTTGAGGAAATCGAACGCCACGAACTTGTCGTTGTCGCTGGCTTCCTTGTCGTCGAGGATATTGCGAAGCTGCTTGAGGTGCCCCGGCCGCAGGTAATGGTTGATCTCACCGAAGGCGGCCTCCGACAGCGCCCGCAGCGCCTCGCGCGACACCACCAGCATGTCTCGTCCCAGCACCTTCTCGACCCGCACGCCTTCCGCCGTGACCTTCTTGTACGGCGTCGTGTCCTGCCCCAGCGGGAACAACGGCGTGTGCTTATAGGGCGGAACAGGCTTGGACTGGTCGGGGAAAGCGGTGGGAGCGTTCATGGGCATGATCTCGGGTTGGGGCCGGGAACGTCGGCCCGGCATCTAGAGCCGTTCTAAGCATTTTTGCCGTAAAGGAAAGGCGTGGGAACGCTAGCCAGCGATCCGGGGCACCTGCGGTCTCGCGCAGGGCTGGCCCCCGCATATTGACGCAACCCGCTCGACCCTGCATTGAACCCGTGTGGTTTTCCATGCCGGCAGGGGGGCATCCGTGACCAGAACACTCGTATTGCGTCTTCGAGGCGCAGCGCTCGCCGCCGTGCTGGGGCTTTTCTCCGCCCTCGCCGCATTGCCGGCACACGCCGACCAATGCGATGACATCGCCAAGCAGCTCGCCAGCCAGATCGACGGCCTCAAGGTCAACTTCAAGGCCGCCAACGTCGTCTATCTGACCCATCCCGCGACCAGGGAATTGTCGCTCGGCTGCCGCGGCAGGAGCTACTCCATCGAGCTCTATGCCAAGGGCGACCGGAAGCCGAAGCCGGAATTCTATCAACTGGTCAGCTCGGCGGCGGCGATCATCTTCACCGTGCCGAAGGACGACACCACGACCGGCGCCACGCGCTGCCTGAAGCGCATGGGCCTATTGCGCGGCGACAAGGTCAGCATGCGCTTCCGCCGCCTCAACATGGACTGCACGCGCACCAAGACCGAGGCATCGATCGCGATCACCCGCGGCAAGGACGAATAGCGCTGCCGCGGCCCGCGACCTGCTGACCGGACCGAGCCGTTGCGTTATCATGCTTTCCCCGGGATGCGGTGAGGAAGAACGATGCCTGACAGCAAAACCTATACCGGCGGGTGCCATTGCGGACAGGTGCGTTTCGAATGCACCTCCGATCTTGCCATGGTGACCAATTGCAACTGCTCGATCTGCACCAAGAAGGGCCTGCATTTCGCCTTCCTGCCGCCGAGGAGTTTTCAGCTCCGCGCCGGCGAGGAGAACTTGAAGGAATATCTCTTCAACCGGCACGCCATCCGCCATCAATTCTGCATCGACTGCGGCGCCGAGGTGTTTGCCTACGGCAAGAAGCCCGACGGCACTGATGTGGTGGCGCTGAACGTGAGCTGCATCGACGGCATCGAGTTGTCGAAGCTCGCGATGACGCCGTTCGACGGCAAGAACAGTTGATGTCGTTTCATGCACCGTCATGCCCGGGCTTGTCCCGGGCATCCACGTTCTTGGCAACCGAAACCGTGGATGGCCGGGTCAAGCCCGGCCATGACGAGCGGATAGAGCGACGCTTCAAAGATCCAGTTCCTTGTACCGGCGGAAGATGCCCTGCTCGTTGAACGGAATCCGCCGCTCGCTTGCCAGATAGGTCTTGATGTTCGGCCGCTCGGCGACGCGATCGCGCAATTCGACCAGGCGGGGAATGTTCTCCTCGAACGCCTGCATGTGCTTCGGGAAGGCATAACGGAGGCCCTCCACGATCTGAAACAGCGACAGATCGACATAGGTCAGGCGGCGGCCGCTGACGTAAGCACCGCCATTTGCCTCCACGATATCTTCGAAGTAGCCAAGATATTTCGGCACCCGCTCCTTCCAGAATTCCGCGGTGCGCTTCTTCGCCGGCGCCTTCTGGTCCTCGTAATAGAGGCTCGGCCCGAGCGGGTGATGGGTGTCGTGAACTTCCAGCACGAGATCGGCAATCGTGAGCTGCATTTGATGCACCCAAAGCCGTGCCGCTTCGGCCTTCGGCGCCAGGCCATGGCGCGCGCCGAGAAAGAACAGGATATTCGCAGTCTGCCCGATCACGAGCTTGCCGGCTTTGAGGAACGGCGGCGCGAAGGGCGGTGTGCCCTTGCCCGCTTCCATCATCGCCATCATCGCGCTTGTGCCGCCTGCGCCACGCGCCACATCGTCATAATCAGCACCCGCATCCTCCAGCGCGAGTCGCACATATTCGCCGCGGCCCTGGATGTCGGGCCAGTAGTAGAGCTGATAGCGCATGGACGATGCCTCCCCAGTGACAAGCTCATGACAACACCACACTCCTGTGGCCGGCGCGCTCTGTTGCCCCGTGATCGCAATTGTTTGCAAACGCGCGACGATGTTAACCTGTTCCGACCTTGGAACATCCGATTCCCGATCGGACAGGAGAATATTGATGGCGGATAGCAAGAAGAAGCGCGGCGCTGGTGATCGCGCGCGGATCGCGTTGGGCGAAGCTTATGAGGTCGCCTACTGGTCAAAAAAGTTCAAGGTCACGCCGGCCGAGCTGAAATCCGCCGTCAAGAAAGTCGGACATTCCGCCAAGAAGGTGGAAGCCTACTTCAAGGAGCAGAAGCACCTCGCCGCGGACCGTGCGCGGATTGCGGTAAGCGAGCCCTATGAAGTGCGCTACTGGTCCAAGAAGTTCAAAGTCACACCGGCCAAGTTGAAGGCCGCGGTCGCTGCCGTAGGCCATTCGTCGAAGAAAGTCGCAGCCTATGTGGCGAAGAAGAAAACAGCTCCCAAGAAGGTAGCAAAGAAGAAAGTCGCGAAGAAAAAAGCCACCAAGAAGGCCGCCTGAGCGCTCGCTGGAGCATGGTGCGATGAGGTCGAATCGTGTCCGCGATGGCGCTGCGTCCCTTCACCTCTCCCCTAGGGAGAGGTCGGCGTGTGGTCCTAACCGGCTACATAGGTAACAGAATAGACCGGCGACATGGGTAACAGGTCAACTGATCGGCAAGGAGGAGCT